>CAYUKF010000093.1:4638-6948 GCA_964445215.1 uncultured Thiotrichales bacterium | reverse complement strand
CACATAGAACATGGCCACTAGCGGTGTCGGTGTCGACACGACCTTGCAGGGTAGGGCCTCGACGGGTACGTGCATTGTTCTATCAGTTTTATAGGTTGATTCAGGCAAGGTATAAGGCGCTGGAGGGTGTTTTTTTTGATTGAGTGCATGTGGAAACGGCTCAATATTTAAGCTGGCTAATTGTATTGGCGCCAACTCGTCACTCATGTAATCAAAACCATGGTGCAATAAAGCCCAGGTCGTGGTTGACTTGCCACTGCCAGAGGGTGCACTGATGAGTATGGCTTTGCCATTTAATGTTAGGGCTGCGCCGTGAACAAAAAACAGATCCTTGCGCTGCAGCTCTAACTCGATGGTGAGGTCTTTCTCAAAACCATACAGTAGCCAATAGGTGTTTTCAGCCTCAAACGGCTCTGCCCCTTCACGCTCGATAATAAACCCATTATCGCTATCGCCACTTATCGTATAACGAACCGTTGGCTGACATAGCGCGTGCCCTCCCTCTACATGCTCTTGGGGTGCAATAATAAAAGCAGAAAACCCCGCCGTTAAAATATTAACAATCTCTTTTGATGAACATGCCACCTGTACGGACACATTAAACAATTTTAGATGAAGATTTAACATAAACTAACCAGTTTGAATTGTACTAAACATATCGGTAGGACTGAAGCGTTCTTCAATTCGCATCTCAAAAGAACAGGGCTTGGCTACATATAGCAGAAATAAATGCCAGCAACAAAAAAGCCGGACTACCCAGAGGTAGCCCGGCTTTTGATCTGTCTTATGATTATAGCGAGCGCCTTTTTAAGGCGAACAACACTAATTACCATCTGCGAGATCGGTTATATTGGCGGTATTTTCTATGTATCCGTCTTTTGATTCTTTTGAATCTTCGTTTTCTAGTCGGTGCGGGGTTAGAACCCGATTTCCTATACGTTGCTTGTGCAGGCATACTTAAAATCAATGGTGCTACATAGGCAGTCGCTGCTGCGATCTTAATAAACTTACGACGACTTGAGCCGTCTATTTTATTTTTCTCATCCATAGTTTTGCCCCTGTTTCTCGTTAAGTTAAAATAATCGTGGTTAATGAACTAGCTCAAGCTGGCGCAGTTGCACAATGACATTCTGCACATCACTAATCGCTACGCTTTGATCAATTTCGAAGTGGCGTACTAACTCGTCAGCAATAAAAAGAGCTGACTTTTCACCGTCACAATGCGACAAAATAAGGCTGGCTGTTGCGTTCAACTGGTGAATTTGATCATTATTTTGATCAAGCACCACCATCTCATCACCCACTGCCTGAATGGTAATTCCATCACGTTGTTTCGGACACATTTAAGTCCACCTCATTGCGTTCCAAACTATCACGTCATCTACTGCAAGCCTGATGCCACTCCAATCATTGTAATATAAACTATTGTTTTTATTGATGATTTAAAAACAGAATGGTTCTTCGCAAAGGCTCTCTGTAAACTATTCCGAACACACCTATTATGGCTAAACCCTTGTTTTTAATAGCCACCTGATAAAAACAAGTGTTAAAAATATTTACCCCGCAATGGCAATGTGTAAAGATTTTCGACACTGTTCCGCTACCGAATAGATAATGCCTACATAACAGCTTAATAACTTACTATTCTGCCATCACGCCTTACCCACACGGATCAAGCCATATGACAATCACCACATCCCAAGAACACGTTGACTATGATGGGTAAGTCATTATTGCTGGTGACCTTACTGGCACGTTCCTACCACGCCGACACATTACTTAACAAGCTTAATACGCTACTTGACCAAGAACCAGACTGGCAACAAATAGCCTGGCTTATTCAGTCTCACCGTGTCAGCGCCTTATGCTTGCAAACACTGCGCAAAATCCACCATGAGGCTGTGCCGACAGAGTTATTACAAACGCTACAAGATAATTGTTCAGAAAGTACACGCAACGCCCTGGTGCTAATGAGCGCATTACAACAGCTTGTCGAGCTCATTCAATCTGCGGGAATCAACGTGGCCTGTTTCAAGGGTGTCGTTGCAGCTCAATTGATCTACAGCAACCTGTCAATGCGCAACTTTAGCGATATCGACCTTTTTGTCCGCAAATCTGATCATCAGCGTACCGAACATCTGCTTATCGAAAATGGCTTTCGCATTACCCAGCGTTATGACAACGCCTTTCAATCAGGTCTGCGCGACGAGCAGCGACGAGTCAACGTTGACTTACATTGGGGCATACCACCCAGCGAACTCAATTTAGCCTTCCACTTGCTGTGGGATAACCTGTCAAGCATCGATATTG
>CAYUKF010000093.1:0-4538 GCA_964445215.1 uncultured Thiotrichales bacterium | reverse complement strand
ACCCTGACCATTGATATCGAAACCGTGCGCAAGCAATTATTTGATGCCGTGCGCAACTATCCTGAAGCACAACAGTATTTTGCTGGGCACAGTGAAAATAGCGAGGTTCTCGCGCGTTTATTTGACATCTCCCTAGGTGATTTCCCAGACTCCGTGCGTATGCAATCGTGCTCGTACATTGCCGAGTACCCCGCCGCAATGCTGCAAAATTACGAAGAAGAGCTGCTCGACCTGCAGAACGAAGGCTGGCAATGGGTCAGCGACCATGCCATTACTGCATTAGCCAAAATAAAATCCCCACGCGGGCTTAAATATTTGGTCGAACAACGTATCGTACCGAAACTCAAACTCGAAGGTGAAGCCTTGAGCAAGCACCTCGCCGGGCTACTGACTGACCTACCCTAGAGAAACCCTGATTACATTAATTCAATTCAGATGCAGGAAAAATGGCTAGGTGCTTTCGCCAAATGAGGCTGCAACTATTTGCTGCATTTAAGATCAAACCAAACCTTTCATGAACTACACTTAAATCCGTATAACGCTTAGAGCGTTGTGCAACAATGATAAGCGCCTATAAGACACCACGGAGTGCCACGGAGTAAAATATAATGATAATGCGTTTGTTGATTTTTACACCAATCAAATCCCTATTATTTCTATGTCTCAGTGTCGGCCTATCTACTAGCGTATTCGCCAGCGATTGCCATACAGAGGGACGATGGCTTATCCCAAGCTCACAGCACTCCAAGGGTACCTGGAAATTTATTAGTACGGCCGAACTGGCACCCACCCTACGCAATCAACAAGTCGTGCTACTTGGCGAACAACATGATATTGCCGAACACCACCGTTGGCAGCTACAAACGATTAGCGCCCTCTTCGTACTAAACAACGAATTGGTGTTAGGTTTTGAGATGTTCCCGCGCCGTGTACAGCCTGCGCTGGATAAATGGGTGGCAGGTGAACTCAACGAGGCAGAATTCCTTGACCAATCCGACTGGAACAAGGTATGGGGCTACGATGCCGCGCTTTATATGCCGCTGTTTCATTTTGCCCGCATCAATAAAATTCCCATGTTAGCGCTGAACATTGATCGCTCTGTCGTACGTATTGCCAGTAAAAAAGGCCTGAACCAAATGACTAAAGAGCAACGCCAAGGTGTATCACTACCAGCACCTGCATCGGCAGACTACCTGAAACTGCTTGCCAATACCTTTAATGGACACGGGCATCCTGAAACTTCTACAGGGCATACCTCCATCGAGGCCACCTTAAAAAACGAGCGCTTTTTGCGCTTTGTCGGCGCACAACAACTTTGGGATAGAGCCATGGCAGAGCAACTTGCCAATGCCGTAAAATCTAAAAATGGTCAATCAACAACATCGAAGCTTGTTGTCGGTATCATGGGCACAGGCCACATCATCGAACGCTTTGGTGTACCGCAGCAACTGGCTGACCTTGGCATTAGCAAAACACAAGTCTTGCTGCCAGGCAACAGCGACACACCTTGCAGTGAAATCACTGCTCGTACTGCGGATGCCGTATTCATCCTGCCGACTTACGAAGAATTAGCACCGGCTATAAAGCCCCTATTAGGTGTCCACTTACTGAATGAACAAGGCGCTATTAAAATCAGCCAGATCGTCGAAAAAAGTATTGCTGAGCAAAGTGGTCTTAAACAGGGCGATACCTTTATCCGTCTCGCCAGCAAAACAATCGGCTCTGTTAACGATGTCATTAATACCGTGCAAGCGATGCCTGCTGGCACCTGGCTACCGATAACAATAGAGCGTGATGGTAAATCACTCGAATTGGTGGCAAAATTCCCCATTGAAGACAGCGAACAATCTCATTAATTATTGTCAAAACTAGCGCTAACTCACTATATTAAATATGACCGCTTGAATATGAATAAGCTCCACAACAAATTTTCGCAATCGGATACGATCACTGATGCAGACCTTGCCCAGTTCCTGCAACAACACCCTGACTATGCCGCGAGCCAAAAGATCGACCAGCTGCGCATGCATGAGTTTTCCCGTTTGCAGAACAGCGGCGAAGTCTATCTCGACTATACCGGTGGTGGCCTCTACCCAGGTAGCCTGATCGACCAACATGCAGCACTGTTAAAAGGCAGCGTCTTTGGTAACCCACATTCGCACAATAATTCGTCTCAGCGGGCATCGTTGTGCCTTGAGCAAGCTCGCCAGGACGTACTCACGTATTTTCGCGCCGATGCCAATGACTACTTAGTCATTTTCACCGCCAACGCCAGTGCCGCACTTAAATTGATCGCAGAGAGCTATCCGTTCGATAAGCATAGCGAATTATTATTAACCGCCGACAACCACAACTCGGTGCAAGGCATACGCGAATTTGCCCGCAGTAAAGGTGCCTCAATTCGCTATATAAACTGTCAAGCTAATACCCTATTGGCTGAGAACATCAAGCCTTATATTGATTCAAGCGAGGCCACATCAGCGCGACTGCTCGCCTTCCCAGCGCAATCCAATTTTTCTGGCGTACAACACCCTTTATCGTGGATAGCACAAGCCAAACAAGCAGGCTACGACGTATTACTTGATGCCGCAGCCTTTGTTCCCAATAACCGCTTAGACCTAAGTCAAGTTGCACCTGATTTTGTTAGCATCTCGTTTTATAAAATGTTTGGTTATCCGACCGGTGTTGGGGCATTAATTGCACGTCGTGATACGCTAACCAAATTAAGACGCCCATGGTTTGCCGGTGGCACAGTTAAAATCGTCTCCGCCATTGCTGATTTTTATAGCCTGGCCGACGGCGAGGCCGCGTTTGAAGAAGGCACCGTCAACTATTTAAGCCTGCCCGCAGTCAGTGCCGGCCTTAAATTCATGCAAGAAGTCAATGTCGATACCGTACACCAACGCGTCATGGCACTAACCGATCATTTATTAACCACCATGCAATCACTAAAGCATGATAATAGCCAAGCTGTCATCGAACTCTATGGCCCTAAAACCACTCGCGACCGCGGTGCCACCATTGCCTTTAATTGTCTTGATGTTAACGGGCATTACATTCATTACGATGATATTGAGAAACTGGCCAATCATCACGACCTGGCCATTCGCTCTGGCTGCTTCTGCAATCCTGGCGCAGGCGAAAGCAGCCTGAGCCATACTGCGGAGACTATTAATTTATGCAGGGAGCGTCTCAATAAGCCTCAGCAACAGCCTTCTATTCCAGCCAAGCTGTCATTTAATCTGACAGACTTCCAGCAGTGTATTAGCTCGCAAGGTAAAGCCACTGGCGCCGTGCGTGTCTCACTTGGCTTAGTCAGCAACTTTGATGACATCCAAAAATTACTGCGTTTTTTACACAGCCTGATAAATCAATCAGCACAACAAATAGCAAAGCAGGCCTAGGCCAACTCGAATTCGTAAACAAGCAATTCTTCGATCGTCTCTACTAACAATACTTATCTATCTATAAAAATAAGCATGACGTCAGGTTAGGGCACCTCTAAAAATAGCCTTTCCCCGCGATAGCAGAGTCATCTCCGTGCTCGAACCCTCATGTACCACGCATACACTGCGGTTCTGCGCGCGGTGCTTCCTTGCTTTTCACGAAAAATCCTCATTTTAAGAGGCATCCTTAAATCGGATAACTTCAGGCCTCTTTATTGAATCCAATTATCAAGCCGAAGACCCTCAACACGTTTAAACTCATTAGTGTTGTTACTGACCAAGGTGAGTCCTGTCGCCCTAGCATGCCCTGCAATCATTTGATCGTATGGGCCTATTGGTTTGCCACATTTTGCCAGTTCAGCTCTGATTTGGCCGCTATGAATTGCAGCGCTATTGTCATAAGGCAACACATCCAGTCTGGCAATGAGTCCCTCGATCTCTTTCAGGTTATGTTCCGGCTTGGCGGATTTCTCAGCGCCATAAACCAACTCCATTAATGTCACTGTCGAAATGCATACTTGTCCGTAATGAGCAACAAATGCTGCTTTAACTGCCTCTGGCCTATTTTTCATTGTATAAATAATGATGTTGCTATCAAGCATATACTTGAGCATTAAAACCCCTCGCGTTCTTGCTCTTTGGGTTGTTCACGCTCATTCATGAAATCATCTGATACACCTTCGCCCTCAAACCAACTATCCCACGCCTCCCCAGCCGGGCAGATCAACCTTGAACGACCCAACTGAATAATATCCACTTCTTTTACTGAGGCCGGCAATGCGACAGGCTTGGGCAGTCTTACCGCCTGACTCTGGTTGCTTTTGAAAATTTTAGCTCTTTCCATACTCGTCACCATATCGTATATACCTTACGTATATACGATATTGGCAAACTCGTTGGTATATGTCAAGCGTATATGCCATAGCAATGGGATTATCCTCTTAATTGGGTGCCTACATAATGCCGGCAATCCGATCTTCGCCCATCGCTACTACCAACACGTAACTAATGAAATAAATCTTGGCCTTTCGCTACACGCTCAGAAACAGTGCGTTGAAAGGCTTCGGGGCCAAAGGCGTACCATTGCTCATC
>CAYUKF010000092.1:0-6952 GCA_964445215.1 uncultured Thiotrichales bacterium | reverse complement strand
CTAGTGACCTGTGGTAGATTTGTGGGATAATCCCCAAATACAGTAATTTTGGCTTATTTAGGTATCAGGTGAAATAATGGACAACAAACAAAAAGCGCTGTCAGCGGCGTTAGGGCAAATTGAAAAGCAGTTTGGTAAAGGCTCTGTTATGCGTATGGGTGATTCCACTGCATCGCGTGATATTGAAGCGATTTCTACCGGCTCACTCGGTCTTGATATTGCTTTGGGTATAGGCGGTTTGCCGCGTGGCCGTGTAGTTGAAATCTATGGTCCGGAATCTTCTGGTAAGACGACACTGGCGTTGCAAGTCGTTGCAGAAGCACAAAAACTCGGCGGTACGGCCGCGTTTATTGATGCTGAACATGCGTTAGATATAACCTACGCAGCCAAGCTCGGCGTTGATGTTGATAATTTATTGGTTTCGCAGCCGGACACAGGTGAACAAGCGCTGGAAATTACCGATATGCTGGTGCGTTCCAGTGCCATTGATATTATCGTTATTGACTCGGTTGCTGCGTTAACACCCAAGGCGGAAATAGAAGGTGATATGGGTGACAGTCATATGGGCTTGCAAGCGCGTTTAATGTCACAAGCCTTACGTAAGCTGACGGGGAATATTAAGCGTTCCAACACCCTGGTGGTTTTCATTAATCAGTTACGTATGAAGATTGGCGTTATGTTTGGTAATCCTGAGACCACTACCGGTGGCAATGCACTGAAATTCTATGCTTCAGTTCGGCTTGATATTCGTCGTATCGGCGCCATTAAGCGCGGTGACGAAGTTGTTGGTAATGAAACCCGCGTTAAAGTGGTCAAGAACAAAGTCGCGCCGCCATTTAAACAAGCTCAATTCGATATTCTTTATGGTGAAGGCGTATCACGTGAAGGTGAGCTCATTGATATGGGTGTCAAGCAGGGCATCGTAGAAAAAGCCGGTGCCTGGTATAGCTATGGCAAAGAACGTATTGGTCAAGGTAAAGATAATTCACGTAATTACCTAAAAGAGCATCCTGAGATGGCCAATGAAATTGATGCCAGAATTCGTGAAGCTTTATTGCCTAAAGCAGTAGCAAGTAAAAAAGATGATGAAGAGCTGGCCGAAATTTAAGCGTTAAACCGAGTTATGGTTGTGGGGTATAAAGGATTTTCACTGTGTGAATAGTGCGCGACAAGGCAGTGCTTTACCCGTAATGACCGACCCTGATAGTAAAATCCGCGATTGTATTGTGCGAATGCTGGCACGGCGCGAGCATGCTGTCGCGGAAGTGCATCAAAAGCTTAGCCAACGTGGGTTTGATAAAGAGCGAATTGAGCACATTGTTGCTTTATTCCAGCAAGAAAACCTAATTAGTGATGCCCGCTTTGCCGAGGCTTATGTTCGCTCGCGAGTGCAGCGCGGTTATGGTCCTCGCCACATTGAACAAGCACTATTAGCGAAGCAGATTACGGCAGATGAAGTAGCAATAGCGCTTGGATCATTTAATGAGTGGATCGATCTTGCGCTACAGGCACGGGTGCGACGTTTTGGTGAAGGTTTGCCAAAGGATTTTAAGGATAAGGCCAAGCAAATGCGGTTTTTACAGCAGCGTGGTTTTGGCCATGAACATATACGTTATGCAATGGCGGGAGAGGCTGATGGCTGATTTTCTCCTGTGTGGATTAGTGTGAGTTTGTACGTTTAGCGAAAGGTTGGTTATGCGCAGCACCAATGAATTGAGAAATGGTTTTCTTGATTATTTCAAACAGCAAGATCATGAGGTCGTGCCGAGTAGCTCACTCGTTCCAGTGAATGACCCTACCTTGTTATTCACCAATGCGGGCATGGTACCGTTTAAGGAAGTCTTTCTTGGTCGTGAACAACGGACTAACCATCGTGCGGTAAGTTCTCAGCGCTGCGTGCGCGCAGGTGGCAAGCATAATGATTTAGAGAATGTCGGCTTTACCTTGCGTCATCACACCTTTTTCGAAATGCTTGGCAATTTCAGTTTTGGCGACTACTTCAAAGAAGAAGCCATCGATTTTGCTTGGGATTTTTTGACCAAAGAACTTGCGATTGATACCGATCGTCTATGGGTTACCGTCTTTGAAGATGATGATGAGGCAGCACAACTCTGGTTAAAAAAAATTGGTATTGCCCAAGCACGTCTTCGCCGTATCGGCGCCAAAGATAACTTCTGGTCAATGGGTGTGACCGGGCCTTGTGGGCCGTGCAGCGAAATTTTTTATGATCATGGTGACCACCTTGACGGTGGCCCGCCGGGCAGCCCTGATGAAGACGGCGATCGTTTTGTCGAGATATGGAATCTTGTTTTCATGCAGTATGACCGTGCTGATGATGGTAGTTTGTCGAACTTGCCTAAGCCTTCGGTGGATACCGGTATGGGGTTGGAGCGTATCGCGGCCGTAATGCAAGGCACGCATGATAATTACGACATCGACTTATTTAAGACACTGCTTGCTGCGACGGCTGATGTTACCGGCACACATAAAGCGGATACACCTTCTCATCGCGTGATTGCCGATCATATTCGTTCCTGCGCATTTTTGGTTGCTGACGGCATTGTGCCATCGAATGAAGGGCGCGGTTATGTGCTACGCCGTATTATTCGTCGCGCCATTCGTCATGGGTATGAGTTGGGTCAAAAACAATCTTTTTTTAGTCGTTTGGTTGCACCGCTGTCTGACGTTATGGGCGAGGCCTATCCAGAGTTGCGTGATAAGCAGGAAACAATACGCACGACTTTAGCGTTGGAAGAAGAACGCTTTGCCCAAACCCTAGAACAAGGTATGAAGATACTTAGTGATGAGGCAAACCGCGCATGCACTCAGGGTAATGTTATTGCAGGTGATGTGGTCTTTAAGCTTTATGACACCTACGGTTTTCCCGTCGATTTAACAGCAGATTATGCACAGTCCTGCCAACTCAGTCTGGATATGACAGGTTTTGATAAAAATATGGATGCGCAACGCCAGCGTGCCAGAGCAGCAAGTCATTTTACTGCCGATAAATCAGTAAATATAAGTAACGATATCTGCACGACGTTTATCGGTTATGACAATTTGAGTGTAGAGGCAGAAGTGATTGCCTTGTTTAAGCAAGGCGAGTCAATCAATGAATTGGCGGCAGGGGAGCAGGGTATCGTTGTGCTCGACAAAACCTCATTCTACGCTGAGTCAGGTGGTCAGGTTGGTGATCGTGGTCAGATTACAGTTGGCCAAGGGATGCAGAATTACTTTACTGTAGAAGACACGCAAAAATTGGCTGGTGGTAAGGCCTATGGTCACGCTGGCAAAGTAGTTGACGGTACAGTACGAGTGGGTGATAAAGCCAATGGCCATGTTGATGCAGAGCGTCGCATTGATACGGTACGCCATCATTCCGCGACACATCTTTTGCACGCAGCTCTGCGCCAAGTACTGGGTGAGCATGTTGAACAAAAAGGCTCTTTAGTTGAGGCGGCGAGACTGCGCTTTGATTTTTCGCACCCACAGCTTGTAAACAAACAAGAATTAGAGACTATAGAAAGAATAGTTAATAAACAGGTTATAGAAAATACAGCAGCCAGTGTTACTGTTATGCCAATTAAAGAGGCTGTGGCGAAAGGTGCTATGGCTTTGTTCGGCGAAAAATATGGTGATATTGTTCGTGTGCTTGGTTTTGGTGATTTCTCTGTTGAGCTATGTGGCGGTACCCATGTTGAGCGTACGGGCGATATTGGTTTGATTAAAATCACCAGTGAGTCAGGTGTTGCCTCGGGTATACGGCGTATCGAAGCAGTATGCGGTAACCATGCTTTGGCTTGGCTCGATCGCTTAGAAACAACTGTTGATGAAGCAGCCAGTTTGGTGAAAACTGATCGATCAAATTTAGCCAGCAAAATAAAACAGTTGGTTGATAGGCAGCGTGAAACTGAAAAAACACTTGATCAGTTGCGCCAGAAATTATCGGCACACGCGAGTGGTAACTTGGCTGATCAAGCAATAGAAATTAGTGGGATCAGATTACTAGCCGCTCGTGTTGATGGCGCTGATGCAAAATCATTGCGCGATACCGTTGACCGGCTTAAAGATCAGCTAGCACCTGCTGCGGTGATATTAGCCGCAGTCGATGGTGACAAAGTGAAACTGGTTGCCGGAGTGACCAAAGGTTTAATAGAACAATTGCCGGCCAATCGATTGATTAACGTCGTGGCAGAAAAAGTGGGTGGTAAAGGCGGTGGTCGGCCCGATATGGCACAAGCGGGTGGGAACAATCCCGACCAGCTCGATAATGCCCTGGCCTTAGTGCCAGATTGGGTGGCATCTAAGCTTTAGCTTCACATTGGCGCTTCCAATTTGTGCCAATTTAGCGTCTAATAACGGGTTTTTTACAGGCTTCATGGCTTTAGTTGTGGGTATTCTCATAACTGGATCCGCATTGGTAAGGGTCTGTTGACGTTTCATTTTCATCACTGTTGCACCTGAAAAAGCGCCAATCAAGGCGCGAGGAGAGAGGTTTGGTGGCGCCAAATGAGCGACGAGCAACGCCGAGTGGCGCTTTTTCAGGTGCAACCCGCAGGGCTGGACCGCTTTTTTCGCCCTGCTGCGTTGTACCCCTAGGGCACGTAGTCAATCGCTTGTGTAGAACAACTACATGGCGCTCCCTCCGCCTTGTACCCCAAGAGCCTGCCCCGTGCTTGACACGGGGGCACTTCCTGCGGGGCGCCGTGCAAAAAAAGCGGCTCCAGCAGTGATGAAAATGAAACGTCAACAGACCCTGATCTAAATGACACTCGTTGTGCAAAAATATGGTGGCACTTCTGTCGCTAATACAGAGCGTATTAACGCTATAGCAGACAAGGTGTTGTTGGCCAGACAATCAGGCGATAAGGTCGTCGTCGTCGTGTCTGCTATGAGCGGTGAAACCAATCGTTTGATTGGCCTTGCAAGAGAGATTGCTGAACAGCCGAATCCTCGTGAGTTGGATGTTTTGTTAGCTACTGGTGAGCAAGCTACTAGCGCATTGCTGTCTATGGCGCTACAGCAGCGTGGGCTTGAGGCGCGTTCTTACACGGGCACTCAAGTACGTATCTTGACGGATGCGATGCATAACAAGGCACGTATTATGGACATCGATACGACACGATTGCAGTGTGACCTGGATAGTGGCAAGGTGGTTGTGGTTGCGGGTTTTCAGGGGGCTGATGCAGAGGGAAATATTACCACACTAGGGCGTGGTGGTTCCGATACGACGGCGGTTGCGTTGGCTGCAGTTTTAAAAGCGGATGAGTGTCAGATTTATACGGATGTTGATGGTGTGTACACTACGGATCCGCGAGTTGTGTCCGCTGCGCGTCGAATGGATCAACTGACGTATGAAGAAATGTTGGAAATGGCCAGTTTGGGCGCCAAGGTTTTGCAACCTCGGTCGGTAGAATTTGCCAGCAAATATAATGTTCCGCTGCGCGTTTTATCCTCATTTGAAGAAGGTGAGGGCACGCTAATTACCGGAGAAGATGAAGCAATGGAACAAGCACTGATATCAGGTGTTGCCTTTAATCGCGATGAGGCTCAGGTTACCGTGCAAGGGGTACCGGATCAACCTGGTATTGCCTATGGAATTCTCGGGCCTGTTGCGCAAGCGGGTATTGAAGTGGATATGATTATCCAAAACGTTGGTGCTGATGGTGCCACTGATTTTACCTTTACTGTGCACCGTAACGATTACGATAAAGCGATGGAAATATTACGTAGCATAGGCGATAAGTTGGGTGCGCGTGAGGTTAAAGGTAACGGTTCGATAGTAAAAGTATCATTGGTGGGTGTTGGCATGCGTTCTCATGCAGGTATTGCCAGTAAGACCTTTGAAATATTGGCCAGGGAAGGTATTAACATTCATATGATATCGACGTCAGAAATTAAGATATCAGTGGTGATTGATGAAAAGTATTTAGAGCTGGCAGTACGGGCGCTACATAAGGAATTTGAGCTGGAATAGGCTAGTGTCTGTCAACCGTATAATGATGGTCTCAGCGAGACGAGAAGCGGTCATATGCAAGGCGGGTGAGCGCAGGACTAGCGGTGGCTAATGCAAGCGAGCGTAACGCAGCAGATGGCCGCTTCTCGTCTCGCCCGAAGGGAGCCACTGAAACAGCCCAATGCAGCGTTACAGCCACTTGCAATAGAACAACTATTGCTGCGTGACTACGCCTTGCCTTGGACTGTTTCAATGGCTCTGAGACCATCATTATACGGTTGACGTGACACTGGTTTGAAGTGTCCCTGTTAAATGGTTGAGTTTGGGTAAATCTT
This sequence comes from uncultured Thiotrichales bacterium, assembly GCA_964445215.1. Classification (GTDB taxonomy): domain Bacteria; phylum Pseudomonadota; class Gammaproteobacteria. The sequence continues at coordinate 661 of CAYUKF010000092.1, read as the reverse complement.
GCCGATAAAGTATGATAGCCGAGATAAGGATGGGCAAAAGGACAGGGATGAATCACTAGGAATAGCCCTATTTGATTAGGAAATAGGAATTAGGAGGATTATCCATGTTAATTTTGACGCGACGTATTGGCGAATCACTGATCATCGGTGACGATATTACTATCACCGTGCTCGGGGTAAGGGGAAATCAGGTACGTATTGGTGTCAATGCACCAAAAGAAGTGTCTGTTCATCGTGAAGAAATTTATGATCGAATCCAGGATGAAAAAGAACAAGCGTTAGCCCCCAAAGAGGGCGAAGCGAGAGTGATGAGTTCGTGATAGGTGTTGTCGTCTGCATATTTGTCATTTGCTAAGAAGCATTCGGATGAGGCAGATGTAGCGGCACTATCGAATCTGACAACTGACCTATGGCTGATGTTATAATCGGTTGCGTCAAACAGCACGCTGTTATTAGGAGAGATGGCCGAGCGGCTGAAGGCGCTCCCCTGCTAAGGGAGTATAGGGTTTATAGCTCTATCGAGGGTTCGAATCCCTCTCTCTCCGCCAGATTTAAAAACGAGCGATATGCTTATTTTTTATACCTGTTAGAAGAACCACATTCGAACCCTCGATGTAATAGATTAAGTCAGGGTTCGACTCGAGCATCGCCCCGAGCATCG
>CAYUKF010000091.1:0-6975 GCA_964445215.1 uncultured Thiotrichales bacterium | reverse complement strand
GGGATAGTGGTGCTATCTCAAGAGGGCGCAACACCGCAGATGCCTTTCTGGTTGCGCCCAAAGAGAAGCCAGTCAATACACGATTACCGCGTTTCAGCCCTTGACAAGGGAGCCACCCTTGCCTGCGGGTTACGCCTTGTACTCGCGTATTGACTGGATTTCTATACCTGCATTCAATATGAAACACTACACTAGACATTAATAATCTCTGGGATCTGGCTGTTCTAGCACTTGTTCAGTCTGCATGGCACGAAACTCATCCAAGCGCTTGGCAAGATTCGCATCGTTATTGGCTAGCATCTGACATGCCAACAAACCCGCGTTATACGCACCGCTAACACCAATCGCCAACGCGCCCACCGCAACACCCTTAGGCATTTGCACAATCGACAATAAACTATCCATACCGCTTAGTGCCTTGCTTTGTACTGGCACGCCCAACACCGGTAAGCGCGTCTTAGACGCAATCATACCCGGTAAATGTGCCGCCCCACCCGCACCAGCAATAACCACTTCAAAACCCACATCAACCGCACTCGATGCAAACGCCATTAAACGATCAGGCGTACGATGGGCAGATACCACTTCCACGTGATAGGGCACTGACAATTGATCAAGCGCCTCAGCAGCAGCTTGCATCGTTGACCAGTCACTCTTAGACCCCATAATAATTGCGACTTTTGCTTGCATAATTAGCTCCGCAGCAACCACCCAAAAACCGACCAAGAAGTCGATTAGTCATTGAACTGCTCAGGTGAAAGATTAGCTTTACAGTTGAAAAACCAAGTAGTTTACCCTATAGAATGGCATTTTTTAAGAAAAGAATCACTCACTGACCACCAAGGAGAGGTGTTAGCCATCACCTTTTTTTCATAGTTGGTTTTAGCTTACGTGTTTTACGTACAATAGCGAGTAAATCAACCTACCCTGAAAATAAACCTATGGCCGATTTATTTGATCCCTCCAATGACAAGAAAACACGACGCCTAAGTGGCATAGTCAACAGTATCGGCTTTAGCTCGGAACAAAGTGGCTGGTCCGTGCTTTTCGTTAAAGATGAAGCAGGCCAAATACACAAAGTCGTTGGCACTGGCCATGGCATCAACACAGGGCAGAGCGTGGAATGTGAAGGTGTTTGGCAAACTCACCCAAAATTTGGTCGCCAATTCGCTGCATCGGCCATTATTCCCTCGCAACCAAATTCTACTGAAGCATTAGCACATTATCTCAGCAGTGGCGCTATCGAAGGTGTCAGTAAATCTTCTGCCAAAAAACTCATCGAGGAATTTGGTGATCAATTGCCAAAAATTCTCGAACACGAACCTGAAAAACTAGAAAATATTAGTGGTATCGGCACAGTACGGCGCAAAAAAATCGCGGTAAGTTGGGCAAAACAAAAAGACGTTCGCGACATTATGATTTTCTTACAGTCACATGGCATGGGTCCACAACGTGCCGCACACATTCAACGTCGCTATGGCAACAAAGCCGCAGCCATCATTAATGACAACCCCTATCGTCTTGCGCAAGATTTTAAAGGCATTGGCTTTCAGCTTGCCGATGTCACAGCACGCAGTTTAGATATAGCAGCGGATGATCCCAAACGTATTATCGCTGGCTTACATCATGTTTTACAAACACAAAGTACCTGGGGGCACTGCGCCATTCCCGAACCACAACTTATTCGCGATGCAGTAAAACTCTTAAAATTAAATAGCGAACTGGTTGCAAGCGGCTTAACGCAAGCCATAAGCAGCAAGCAACTACAGCTAGAGATCATTGACGACCAGCGATTAATCTATCTTCCTGAATTACGTAATGCTGAAATCGAAGTGGCTGAAAAACTGCTGCGATTAGCCAAAGCTAAACTTCCCTGGAAACCCTTTAATATCGAAAAATCTTTACAGCAAATCGAAACAAAACTTGGTGTCGAGTTATCGGCATCACAAAGACGTGCCGCAACCGACATGGCTAGCCACAAAGTCTGTGTATTAACGGGTGGCCCTGGTAGCGGTAAAACCACCCTAGCAAAAACCGTTCTTGCCCTATTAGCAAAACATGTCGAAGACATTACCTTATGCGCACCCACCGGACGTGCCGCACGTAGACTTTCTGAAGCAACAGGACGTAAGGCCACCACCATACACCGCCTGTTAAAAGGCATGCCAGGAATGGGTTTTAGCCATGATGAAAACAACCCCATTGATACCGACTTAATTCTATGTGATGAAATGTCGATGGTCGACATTGAGCTGGCAAACGCCCTACTCAAAGCTATACCTGACGATACCGTCGTCTTCTTTGTCGGTGATGCCGACCAATTACCGAGTATCGGCTCCGGCAAAGTACTCATGGATATGATTAACTCAGGCGTCATTCCCATCGTACGGTTAACAGAGATTCATCGCCAAGCCCAAAATAGTAGCATTATCACTAACGCACACCGCATCAATCACTCGTTAATGCCCGTATCTAACAATAACCACAACGAAGACTTTCATTTCATTGTTGAAAACAATGCCAGTCACATTCCACAGCGCCTACAGCAGCTCGTCTGTGAAGAACTACCACAACGCTATGGTCTAGACCCACTTAATGATATTCAAGTACTCTCGCCCATGCGTAAAGGTGCATTGGGTATTAATGAGTTAAACAAACGATTACAAAATCAACTCAACCCCTGTCTTGATAGCAATAACCCCAATCACTTTAAACAAGGTGATACCTACCTATCTGTCGGTGATCGCGTTGTGCAAACATCCAACAACTATGAAAAATTCGTTTTCAATGGTGATATCGGCATCATTGTCGCGCTCGACAAAAAAAATAAAATCCTCATCGTATTAATGGAAGGCAATGAAGTCGAATACAATTTCAATGAGGCCAGCCAACTCATGCTGTCGTATGCACTGACCATCCACAAGTCACAAGGCAGCGAATACAAAGCCGTTGTTATACCGATCGCTAAGGAACATTATATTCTGCTGAACAAGCGGCTCATCTATACCGCGATAACACGCGGTAAAAAACTAGTTATTTTAATCGGGCAAGAAGAAGCACTAAAAACCGCAATCCATAGCAGCCGTGAGAACCACCGTGTCACAGCACTTGAATACCGACTGCAGCGGTAAGTTATTCTATGGGCATATTGGCCAACGACAAATTTATTCGCCCCTCAGCCTGAACCCACATACTTAACGTCGCAAATCAACCAACCGTTATTCTTCCAGAGAGCTATCGAAGTCTCTAAACTTGACACCACCAATAGCTTTAAAAAGCAAAGGGTAGTGAGTCAGACTAAATTTTTCTTGTTATGTTTAATTATTGGTTTTCAGTATTACCACTTTATTTTCTACTATAGACTTACCTGCATGAGATTGTTCTAAAATATTTTTCTTTATTTTAGTGGATGATGTTCTGGGGTTATATTGAATTTGAACAACCTCTTTTCCTTGTCCTTTCATATAATCCTCGACACCTCGATTATGAGGTTTCTTTCCCCAATCTTCACCAATAACAAAAATATCCGCTTTTACTGCCTTGCACACGGTTAAGTAATCAAGTTCATGATATGGCATAACAATATCGACACAACGTAAGGCTTTAAGCATTTCAATTCGTTGATCGAGAGGAATAACAGGGGTATTCGGCTTATACAACATGACTACTTCATCTGAAGCAACACCAACTGCTACAGTGTCACCTAGTGTCTTACAGTACTCCAGCAAGGCAAGATGCCCCACATGTAATAAATCAAAAGTACCAACCGTATATACAACCATTATGTTATTTACACCCTCATTTTAGTGATTATTTTATAATACCTCATTATTCTCTAAAGGAGTTTCCAGCCATAAATTGCTGTTATTCCAAGAGTATAAATAGCAAGGATATAAACATTAATCGAGTTCCCAGAAAGTTTTGGTGTTTTTATTTGCGACACATTCAAAGCAGCAAGACCAACACCACTCACATACAGAATAACAGTAAAAACCCCTCCACTGAAAATATCTTCCAATAAAAAAATGAAAACAAGTATTATATTATTGTTGTCAAGAGCCAATCCGGTATATTTCGTGCCACCCGCAAGACCAAAGGTACTAAAATAACTCAACCGTACTGCACTGGCAGCGAGCATTAAAAAAGCGCCAACTAAAAATAGTGGCTCAAAGTTTCCATAGCTCAACAGAAGAATAGCTGGCGTAACACCATAACTAACAATATCGATTAAAACATCAAGTTGCCCACCAAAAGCTCGGTCATCACCAGTTCGTCCTTTCATTTTTCTTGCGATAAGACCATCCGCCCAGTCAAAAGCAACAGCCCAGATCATGCCAATCATTGCTGCGGCATAAATACCCAAAATACTGTAGTAAATAGCTAAAAGAGCACAGGCCAATCCTGCAAGTGAACATAGATTTGGCAGGTCTTTTACAAAAGAAAGAATAGTCGGCGGCAACGTCCGAGGTGAAACATTATCTGTGGCCATAGTACTCCTAAGGTAATAAATTTAACATTGTGATAAATTTGTCGGCATAACTAAATACCCACAAATTCTGCTTATATTCGCAACTGTGCATTTATATGCGCAATAAAATATTTTCTAAGCGATGTCGTGACTTGGGAAGTTTTGAGTTAAAGTCATCTTCAGGGTGATGATAGCCAATAGCCAAAGCGACATCGCATTGATAGCCGTCAAGCTCATTTTTAAATTCCTCGTTCACTAAATCAATATCAATACCTTCCATAGGTGTTGAATCTATTTTAAGGCGCGCCAAGGTGTGCAACGTATTTCCAAGAGCAAGATAGGTTTGTGCTTTTGTCCAAGTGCTTGTATTTCCAGTTTCATCGGTATTTTCCTTAGCAAACATAAAGACACCAAAGGCACTCTCTCGATCTTCAAGTTTGACTCGTTTGTCTTCAATACCTTTATCCACCACTTTGGCATAATCATCACGGCTGTAACGTGGGTTGTAAGCAAAGAGAATAATTTGTGAGCTGTCAAAAACATGAGGCTGGTTATACTGATGTTTCTGAGCAAACGTTTTACTCATGCGCGCTCTCGCTTCTTCACTTTCAATGACCACAAACTTCCATGGTTGGGAATTAATGGATGACGCAGACAAGCGCATCGCCTCAAAGAGCACGACAAGGTCTTCTTGAGGAATTTCCCTTGTTGCATCGTATCTTTTGGTGGAATGCCTCCAAAGGAGATCTTCGATAATTGGATGAATCATAGTTAAACCTTAAACTAAATTAGTTATTGTTAGTTTTTAAACCATAACGACCAAGTTCAGCAGCATGTAAAGAAGTGCGGTTTTTTATGCAAAAATGGAGCTATAGCGACTGCACAAAAAACCACACTTCTCTATATATGATCTTCCCCCCGAAAAAATAGACACGGTTAATTTCATGCAGCTATCTCATGATCAACATCCCAACCAGGAAAGACTAAAACTGCTGGGTGACATTTTAATGCTCTAGCTAGTACTTTTGCTCTTTCTACGCCTAAATTAATTTTATCGTTCTCAATAGCTGAAAGTGTTGATTGTGGTATGCCAGTGATTGTAGATAAATTATTTTGGCTTAATTCTTGTAGTACACGGATAATTTTCACAGACTCGCCGATAGAAACATCTGTTCTTTTTTGCACTTCTTTATAACCTTTCATATTACTTCCTCCGGTAGCCATGTGCTGTAACCTTGATTACTTTTACAAAAATCTGATCGTTTTCAATTTTGTAAATAATGCGATATTGAATATTAAGACGTGATGAACGGTAGCCTTTCCATTCACCGCGTAATGCTTCATCTTTAAAGCCATCAATCTGTTTAAGACCTGATGAGCCCGATATTGATACGATATCTTTCCATTTTTCATATCGTTTAAGGATATCGATAGGTAGCGATTTCAGCCCTTTTAATGCACCTTTGTGTTCATATATTTTCCACATACTAAATATAGTATGTATATCATATATGGTATGTCAAGTTTTCAACGTTAAAGTTAAGCTGACTGTTTATTTCTGGTATTTTTTGTGCGATTCCGCATAAAAAGCGCCAAAAATAAACAGTCAGCTTGAACGCATTGTTATGCGTTTTTTGTTACAGATCCCACTTTTCCCACTCACTAACTAGCTTAGAAAAATATGAGTAACCTGCGGATTTGGGATGGGCACCATCATTAGATAGCACCTCTTCTAACCAAATTGGTTCAGCTAGTAAGCTTTCAATAACAGATAAATAGGGAATAGATAATTCACTGCACAATATTTCGAATGCTTTATCTAATTCCTGAATACTTTTATTTTGTACCATATCGCCAATTGGAGGCGGCCCAATCATTCTGACCCTGTATTTTTTTAATGCTGACTCAAGCACCATTTTTGTATTTTCTATACTCTGCTCTTTGCTGACACGAGGCATATTATTTTCAATAACAGTATCGTTAACACCAAATGAAAATACTACTATATTTTCTGAATCATCTGATAATCTCTGGGCACACTCATACTCCCACCTATCTCTAATATCACCTGATGTATTTCGGCGTACACCTAAATTGTAATAGGTTATATCTAATTCTTTTGCCTCTAGAAAAGCACATAAGCGACCAGCCCAACCTAGCTTCTTCTCGTCACCCGTGCCGTTAACGAATGAGTCACCTACGAAGCAAATTCTAATATCTCTCAAACCTTCATACCTTTTTTCCGAAACGCATAACGCCTTGCTCAGCGGCAGGCTAAAGTGACGGTTTTTTGTGTAAAATGGAGCTTGCGACATACACAAAAAACGGCGCTTTAGATTGTCCGCTGGAGCTATTTGTATGATTGATATTGCAAAAAAACGGGTAAACTGAGACCCACCTTTAGCTCGCAACTAAAGGCCTTTATGCAGTAGCTCGATGGAGCAATGGTCCCCTTACGGAGGCCGATAACAAGTAAGAGCGCTGCATAACTCTTTAAGTCATAACTC
>CAYUKF010000090.1:1451-6995 GCA_964445215.1 uncultured Thiotrichales bacterium | reverse complement strand
CTAGAGCAGCCCCTTAATTATCAACATGTTGCTTTAACCCTTGCTGAACACGTTGGTCAATTTTATCAGTTAAGTCGTCTGCAAGTTGTAAACTTTGCAACAAAGACTTCACGTTTTCTTCAATATTTACATTCAACTTGATTTGGCGACCATTTTCAAATTCAGGATTATGGCCAACAATCGACAACTGTAGCACCATGTCACCACTAGGTTGGTAGTTCACCACCGCGCTAAGCTTGTCATAGCGAAAGTCTTCCAACGCCTTAGTCACAATCCCCAGGCTTTGATTGTCTTTAACCAACGCTTTGATATCATCGCTACGGTAGGCCAGCACCCCGCCCGGCGAACGTGCCGCCAAAGCGCCTGCTGCGACAGAGAATTCTCCGTTTGATAAGGTAATGGGTATGCGGCCATCAATTAACCCTGAACCCTTTAAACCTGGCTGCTGCTCAAGCGACAATATCTCTTGCAGATTAAGACCTTGCACAGCGACATCAAACTGAACCTCTTTGTTAGGATGCCAAAGCAAACTTTTAAAGGCGATACGCCCACCGAGTGTATGGGCAGAGAAATCGCTAATAACAAACGCTGTTAGCCCCTTTTCCGCCCCCTTTTCTATTACAGTTGGCTGCACATTAAAACGTATATTCTTCACAGGAAATCCGACATCGAGCAGATCAAGCGAAACGGTACTTTTTTTCTTACTGGAAAACGCAAACAAATCATCAATAATGATTCGGCTAGCGCCTCCATTTAGCACCATGTCGCCATAGTTACCGGCCACTCCGGTGAGGCGAGCGCTAACTTTTGCTTTGGTGTTATCTTGCAACAATAACAATGAAACATTCGCATCTAGCATTCCTTCTTGCAACTGCAGGTCTTCCATATCTAACGAAGGCAGCAACACCGGCAAAGTCTCAAGCCAGCCTTTGAGCGGGCTAGCGACTGCCTGCCAATGTATACCACCGGTCGCCTCTTGCCACTCATAGGCAAACTCTCCGCCCATCACATTATTTTCTTTATCGAATGAAAGCGTATGGGTGCCTGTTAAAACATTCTGATCTACTCTAAATTGCGCATTGAGATCAAGTGCCAAATCGTCATTTGCCGCAATATTTTTAAGCAATAGCTCGGCAGCGAACAGACCGTTTATAGTCCATTTATTAGCCACGCCCAGAGCCTGTTCTATATCGATATCAATCGTCGACGGCGTAACAATAAAGTCACCTGCACGCAACGTGTCACTCACCAAGCCAAGTTGAACATTGTTAGATTGCCATCGCTGTGCCGCAATATCATAATCAACGACCGCCTCCTTTCTAAAACTAAGTCTTGGCGCATCCAGCGTGTGCTCAGCGAATTTAACGCGTGGTGAAGTCCAAGATGAGTGTTGATTGATTGATATAGAAAGCTGATCACTACGCGCGTTAATTAACCCAGTCAAATCGAGCTTTGATGGCGTCACATAGCCATTTTCAAAATCAAATTGGCTCAATGGCAGGCGTAACGTATAACGGGCATTAAGGGCAATCGCATCGTTAATAGTTATACTTGGCGAATCAAGAGAAAGCTGCCATCGTTGTCCATCAACCAAGGGCAGACTTGCTGTAACAAGGCCGTCGATATTCCATTGTTGTAAATCAGCTAATTTTGCCAGAGCCAAATTTGATTGAAAATGCAGTGGCTTAATAACTTGTATAGACAGGGGCTGATCTATCGCCAAAGGTAATAACTGGGGGGATGACTTAGACAACACCAATAGCTCGTCGGGTGGTGCGGTTTTTATGTTAGATTTTTCATCCATAGTGATAGCAGTGCTGGCATGATCGATAGCAAAATTCATATGAAGCTCAGCAGCCATATCGTAAGGGTAAAAAGGCGCAGAAACAGAATTGAGTTTGGCATAGACATCACCCGACAAGTAATATTTAATCGGTGAACCAGAGACGATTTTTTTATGAATATAACCACGCGGTTTAATTCTCACTTGACCCGATATTTCAGCCTCTATCAGTTCAAACAAGAATAACTCTCTGCCAAATTGATTTAAACCTAGCGGATCAAAAACTAATTCGGCTTTATTAATTTCAATCGCATCGTTACGATCTGATAGCCGCGCTTTAAACGATAATAAAGGCTCATCATCTTCACTTTGAGTCGTCACCGACAATGAAAATTGGCCGCTACGTGTTATGAATAATACGGTCTTGTAGCCTAGTCTTTTCTGGCCACCTTCTCGCACAGCCAATAGTTCTAGCTGCATACGATCAGCGATACGATAACCCGACACAACAGCCTCATATTTAGCGTTATGCTGCTGGCCACGCCAGTTGATTAATAGTTTTTGAATATTCAATGATCGCAATGGCACTAATGTTAACCATTGCGCGGGCATAATTAATTCAAAATCACTCTGTGTATCCGCTCCACTGCGGCTACGGCTATCTATTTCAAGGTAAGCTTTTGCAACGGAAAGTACAGGCAAGTTACCACGCAACAAATCAAGTAGGTTTATCTCGACGTTAGCGTCACGCGCTTCAAGTCGCCACTTTACTATGCCCTGACGTGATGCAAAGCTAAGCCAATTTAGCCTGAGCGCATTCCATTTTGGCCGTTCGGCACGGACAGAAATGCTTTCGAAGCCCTGGCGCTCTAATTGTTTCAAAAGGGTATTTTCGACGAAATAAGGTGCCGCGAAATACGCCATAGCAATCAGTAATGCTATAACGACAAATAGCTTAATAATAATTTTAAACAGAAATTTCATGCCAATAGCCTGTCGGACTTAGGATGAATCAGATTAAAACTAGAGTCTGTTGACGTTTCATTTTCATCACTGTTGCACCTGAAAAAATACTAATCACCAAAAGTAGGCGCTTTAGGCGAGGCGTGAGGAGAGAGGTTTAGTGCTCCCAAATGAGCGACGAGCAACACCGAGTGGCGCTTTTTCAGGTGCAACCCGTAGGGCTGGGGCCGATTTTTCCGCCCTGCTGCGCTGTACCCCAGGGGCACGTAGTCAGTCGCTTGTGTAGAACAACTACACGGCGCTTCTTCCGCCTTGCACCCCCAAGAGCACTTCCTACGGAGCGCCGGGCAAAAAAGCGACCCCAGCAGTGATGAAAATGAAACGTCAACAGACCCTAAATGAACACTATCGGTTTAATTTTTTTCTTGATTATCATCATTCACCCGTTTTGAACGGCTACGCATCAATGCCTCTGCGGGGCCTGATAGGGTATAAATCAAAAATCCAGCGAATAATACGATTGGCGGGTCGATAGAAACCAGGACAAAGACCATCACCACAACAAGCAAGGCAACAAAAGGCACACGACCCTTAATATCAAAGTCTTTAAAACTACGGAAGAGGATATTGCTGACCATCAGCAGGGCAGCAAACAAGGTCACCACCACACCAATCAGCGTAAAAAACCGGCTTGGCTCGCTCGCTACATCACCACCGAGCCAGTCACTAGCAACCCAAACAAACCCCGCGACCAATGCCGCGGCAGCAGGACTAGCCAGGCCTTTAAAAAAACGTTTTTCTGTGCCACCGTTTTGCGAATTAAAGCGTGCTAATCGCAACGCAGCACAAGCCGTATAGATGAAAGCAACCAACCAACCCACTTTACCCAAAGATTGCAAGCACCATAAATAAATAACTAATGCAGGCGCCAAACCAAAAGCAACCATATCAACCAGGCTGTCATATTCGGCACCAAAAGCACTTTGAGTATGGGTCAAACGCGCGACTCGGCCATCAAGGCCATCGAGCACCATGGCGACAAAAATTGCCACCGATGCCGCTTCAAAGTGATGATTAATGGCCGAGACAATGGCATAAAAGCCGGCAAACAAGCCTGCGGTGGTAAAAAAATTTGGTAATAGATAGATGCCACGACTGCGCGGTTTGCGTTTATCTATAGCCTCTTTGTCGGCTTGATTACAGGGCTCTTGTTCCATGCTCATAGACCAACTTACTCAACCATGATTATCTTATACAGTCATTTTAATGGACAAAATGTGCAAGCACTGATTCGCCAGCCACCAATCGATCACCCACCTTAACATCAACACGCGATGTGTCGGGGATATAGACATCGACGCGGCGACCAAAAGGGATATAACTGACTCGCCGACCCTGGCCAACCCGCTCACCAGTATGATGGTAACACTTGGGGTAATGGCCTAAATAGCCACGATGCACCACCATCACGACATCATCTTGCTCATCTGTGCGAATAACTATTGATAAGGCGGTGATATTTTTCCCACGGTTTTTAATGTCCGGGGCATTGCGACTCAAGGTCGTTATCTTACCTTCGGTAGCACTGTGCACGGCATAAGCACCGATTTTGGAAAAATCGATAGTAATGCGTTGGTCAATATGATCGGTCTGTGGGTTATTCATTCGCGCAATCTCCACGACTTGCCCATCGATGGGTGAAATAACCGCCAAAGGGTCAGCAGGAATTGAGCGCCACGGATCGCGAAACAGATACAGCAGTATGATGAATATCAGGCAGAAAAACAGTGCTAAAATAAGGCTAAATTGAAAACAGACTATCGCCAATAAGGCAGCCGCAGCAAAGAGCGGCCACCCTGCCATAGAAATAGGACTGTGCGTACGTCGACCCATTTTATTTATAACGTCACACTAAGCAGTAAGACAATGACAAAGAGCCCTTGAGCAATTTATAGCTCCAGCCTGGAATCAGTTAGAGATTGCTTAGTTTTTAGAATGATCAACAATCTTGCTTTCAGAAATCCATGACATCATTGAACGCAATTTAGCGCCCACTATCTCGATTTGGTGTTCTTCACCTAAACGACGTTTAGCTTTAAGTGTGGCCGCACCGGCCTGGTTTTCAAGAATAAATTCGCGGGCAAATTCGCCATTACGAATCTCTTCAAGAATGCGTTTCATCTCAGCCTTGGTTTCGCTGGTCACAATGCGCGGGCCGCGAGTGAGGTCACCATATTCCGCTGTATTGGAAATCGAGTAACGCATATTAGCAATGCCGCCTTCATACATCAGATCAACAATCAGTTTGAGCTCATGCAAACATTCAAAATAGGCCATTTCAGGCGCATAACCCGCTTCGACCAAAGTCTCAAAGCCTGCCTGCACCAATGCTGTTGCACCACCACAAAGTACGGCTTGCTCACCAAACAAATCAGTTTCGGTTTCTTCACGGAAATTAGTTTCAATCACACCGGCACGGCCACCACCGTTGGCGCTGGCATAGGACAAGGCGATTGCTTGTGCCTTACCTGATGCATCTTGATGTACGGCGATCAAAGTTGGCACACCAGCGGAATTTTCATAGGTAGAACGCACCAGGTGGCCGGGGCCTTTCGGTGCAATCATAATGACATCTAAATCTGCACGCGGCTCAATTTGACCATAGTGAATATTAAAGCCATGGGCAAAGGCCAATATGGCACCCTTTTTCAAGTTAGGCTCAATTTCCTTACGATAGACACGCGCCTGATGCTCATCTGGCAACAACACCATGACCACGTCAGCCTCTGCTGTCGCTT
>CAYUKF010000090.1:0-1351 GCA_964445215.1 uncultured Thiotrichales bacterium | reverse complement strand
GTACCTGAACGCACGACCTCAATAATCGATGCGCCGTCTAGCGCCTGTAAAAAAGCGTCCAGTTTACTACCGGCACCCGTCAACTCAATGGTGTAGGTTCGAGGCGTTACATCAATAATGCGGCCACGAAAAATCTCGCTAAGACGCTTGAGTTCTTCGCGATTAGCACCGCTGCTCTTGATTTTTACCAATAGCATTTCACGTTCGATGTGTTCGTCTTCAGATAAATCGATGAGCTTGACGACATCAATCAATTTATTCAGCTGCTTGGTGATTTGCTCAATAATTTGATCTGAACCACGCGTGACCAAGGTCATGCGCGACATCGTTGGGTCTTCCGTCGGCGCCACGGTTAGCGACTCAATATTGTAACCACGCGCAGAAAATAAGCCCGCTACCCGCGACAATGCACCAGCTTCGTTTTCAAGCAAGATTGAAATAATATGCTTCATTAAGCTAGGTCTCGCTCTGCTGTCATATGTGCTGGCAGATGCATCTTATGATGGCCTTTACCTTGCTCGATCATCGGAAAAACATTTTCAGTTTGATCGGTAACAAAATCAATAAAATACAAACGCTTGGTGTCTGCAATTGCCTCTTTAAGCGCCTCCTCTACATCCGCTGGTGACTCGACGCGTAGGCCAACATGACCAAAGCTTTGCGCCAAGGCAACAAAGTCTGGCAGCGCATCCATATAGGACATAGCATAACGACCTTCGTAGAAAAATTCCTGCCACTGACGCACCATACCCATATAGCGGTTATTAAGCGATACCACATTGATGGGCAAATTATATTGCAAACACGTTGAAAGCTCTTGAATACACATCATAATACTGGCTTCGCCGGTGACGCAGCAAACTGTCTCATCTGGATAAGCCAACTGCACACCGATCGCTGCCGGCAAACCAAAACCCATGGTGCCCAAGCCACCCGAGTTAATCCAACGACGTGGCTTATTAAAACCATAATATTGCGCTGCCCACATCTGGTGCTGACCGACATCTGACGTGATAAAGGCATCGCCCTTGGTGACTTTGTGCAAGCTCTCGATCACACTTTGCGGCTTGATGATTTTAGATTTGCTGTCATAACGCAGGCAATCCTTACTACGCCAACCTTCTATCTCACTCCACCATTTGGCAACAGCCTCTTTATCTGTTTTTACAGCTTGCTCTTTCAGCAAGACCATCATATCGGTTAAGACACTACTCACTGAACCAACAATCGGCACATCAACCAACACACTCTTGGAAATCGAGGCAGGGTCAATATCGATATGAATCTTTTTGGCGTAAGGGCAAAATTCGTCTACCTTACCGACAACGCGGTCATCAAAACGCGCACCAAT
>CAYUKF010000089.1:0-7005 GCA_964445215.1 uncultured Thiotrichales bacterium | reverse complement strand
GGCTAGTACTGCGTTCGCACGCCTATCAGCTGACCGCTTTTCGTCTCGCTGAGCCTGTCAATACTAACTTGTTGGAGTACTAGCTTTTCGTTTGTTTTCGTAAGGCTTTAGCCTGTGGGTGATCAGGGTAATTTAGCTGCAACACTTGTAGGCTATTGTTCGCTAAGTAGTGCATGCCGAGATGCTTGTAAGTGCGTATTAGTATGGCTAAGGCATCAGCGGTCGCTGGTGATTCTGGCAGCTTTTCAACAATATATTTAGCGCGATTAATTGCGGCGACAAAGGCGCCACGTTTAACGTAAAAGCGTGCGACATGCAGTTCGTGCTTAGCCAGCGTGTTACGTAAGTAAACCATACGTTGTCGTGCATCTGAGCTGTATTGACTCGCGGGAAACTTGTTTACCAGCTGCGAAAAATATTGGAACGACTCGGTAAGTGTGCGTGGGTCACGGGTGGCTGGGTCAAAGAATCGGATGGGGCCAAATTTTCCTGAACGATCATCAAACGTGGCTAAGCCGCGTAGATAATAAGCACGATCTACTTTTTCATGGCGTGGGTTTAGACGAATAAAGCGATTGGCTGCACTTAAGGCTGCTTCAAGTTCCTCATTATCAAGATAAGCAAAGCCGATATTGAGTTGTGCGCGTTGAGCAAAGGGCCCAAATGGAAAGCGTTTTTCCAGTTCTTGAAAATGTTCGATGGCGACATCGTAGGACTTTTTATTATAGGCGGCAGTTGCCTCATCATAAAGGCGGGCGGCAGTCCAGTTAGTAGGGACATCCTCTTTGTCAGGAAATAATGAACAGCCACTGGTGACTAACAGTGAAGCCAGCAGAAACAGTAGAAGTATTGGGCGTAAGCAAAGCACAGTGATATACCAAAAAGTTAAGCCAACATTATAAACGGCCAGAACGACAAAGCCACTCGCGATTGCGCATTAACGGCTATTGAGTTTGTTATGAATGTCCGACATTGAGCGCACCCAGGGGTTCGGTAGCTGTAACTCAGCACTGAGTCCCTTTAACGCAAGTAAGGCTTCATTTTTGCTGCGGTAATAACCATAAGTTAGTGTAAACCAATTACTGCTTTCATTGCGTGCGCGAAAATAGCCTGCTTCTGCAGCAATGTCATGTTTCTTAATGTAATCTTGCAAGGCTTTTTCATCGTTAGTGCCAAGTAGTTGTAAGGTATAGCTAGCGCCAGGCTGTGACAAATACCACGATTCTCGTTTGAGCCCATTATCATTGTCAGTGAAATCGCTGAGGTCAGCAGTATTGGGCGATATGAGTCGGACTTGGTTTTCACTCTCTAGGTTGGACTCAGTGCGTGGGCGAGGTTTATTGGCAGCTTCGATTGCAAAGCGGGCGCTTTGTTTTGCAATTTGGCGCTGCTTCAACTTAGCGGGGTCAACACGCGTTACCTCATTGCCGCTAGCACGTGCGCTAGTGGTATGACGATAATCGGGATATTTGCGTTTAAGCGATTGACGTACGTCAGAGGCTTGCACCAGGTTGCCTTGTGCCGTAAATGCCTCAATCATTACCGAATAGGCTTCTGGTGTAGATTCTGAGCGGGTATAATTTTTAATTATGTATTCAGCGCGGGCAATGGCTTCTTTATGTTTATTGAATGACAAAGCCGTTTTTGCCAGTTTAATTTCATGTTCAGCTAATTTGCTGTGCAGGACTTCCATGCGAATACGGGCATCCTGATTGTATTTGCTATTAGGGTAGCGGCGAACCAATTCAGCGAACGACGCAAATGCTTTACGTGCCATAGCAGTGCGCGCATTACCCGTTAGCTGATTACTTTGCAGTTGTTTAATCCCATCATTGTAGCGAGCGAGGCCGCGCAGATAGTAGGCGTAATCAATGAGTGAATGATTTGCATAGGTTTGAATAAAGGCGTTGCTGGTTTCGACTGCAGCATTGCTATCGCCAAGTTTGTAATGTGCATAACCGCTGCCGAGCAGCGCCTGTGGCGTTGTTTTGTCTTCAGGAAATTGCGTGCGTAAGCGGGTAAACTGATTTAATGCTTCGCGAAAGTCACCATTATCTACGGCATTTTGGCCACGTGCGTAGATTGCCATCGCCGTATTTCCAGCAGCAAGGTCTGGTTCGCTGCCAGTGTTAGACGGCGCCGTGTTTGGTGTGCTCGAACAGGACACACATAATAGTGCAGCCAAGCCAAGCAGCGTTAATTTATTCAAAAACCTCAGCTCCAGTAAGGTATGCAGACCTTAGTCACCAGTGCGGTGATAAGTGGTAGTGATGGCTGGACTATAGCAGAGCTTATACAACGTTGCCTTAATTTTGATATGAACACTTATGTGTTGTTGTAAGATAAAGCTGAAGGTTAGCAGGTGTTATTAAAATGTTTAATCAATATCAATGCGCGTATTGATATTGATGCAGGCTTTGAATTGGGCCAATTTTATTTATGACAGTAACGACAAATAATACGAATGAATTGCGTCAGTCGATTAGCGACGAGCTAGCAGGCATGAGGCTCGATCAGGCACTGGCACGCCTATGGCCAGAGTATTCGCGTTCACGTTTAAAACAATGGGTTGATGAGGGGCTGGTCACGGTTAATAGTAAAGTGTTGCGGCCTAGAGACAAAGTGCATGAAGGCGATGAGATTGCATTGAAGCCGCAGCAGATTGCCGATGACACTTGGTTGGCGCAAGATATTGCTATCGATATAGTCTATGAAGATGACCAGCTTATTGTCATTAATAAAGCAGATGGAATGGTTGTTCACCCGGCGGCAGGAAACTACCAAGGTACCTTGGTTAACGCCTTATTATATTATGCGCCGAATCTTGCTACTTTGCCGCGTGCGGGGATTGTGCATCGGCTAGACAAGAATACAACGGGCTTATTGGTTATTGCCAAAACTTTACAGGCACATAAGGTTCTGGTGGCACAGATGGAGCAGCGTAGCGTCAAACGCAAGTATGTGGCGATTGCTCAAGGCGCCATGGTGGCTGGTGCGACTATTGATGAGCCGATTGCGCGCCACCCTGTTAATCGTCAACGTATGGCGGTAGTTAGAGCCGGCGGCAGAACAGGACGCGAAGCCATTACCCATTATCGCGTACGCGAACGTTTTCGTTGCCATACTATGATTGATGTGCAGCTCGAAACGGGTCGTACTCATCAAATTCGTGTGCACATGGCGCATATAAAGTATCCGCTGCTAGGCGACCCAGTGTACAACGGCCGTGCGCGCAGAATGGCAGGCGCCTCAGCAGAGTTGACCGCGTGCCTAGATAATTTTAAGCGACAAGCTCTGCATGCTTTTGAACTCGAGCTGGTGCATCCACAAAGCAAAGAGATGATTGGTTGGCAAGCACCGATCCCTGATGACATGCTGGCCGTAGCCGACGCCTTGCGCGTGGATGACAAACTGCACAATGACGATTGATGCGGCGTACATAGTTCCTCTAAGGCACATCATATAATGACGCAGAGTGCCTCCCTTATCACTCCAGATTGGCCGGCACCGCACTGGGTTAAGGCGGTAACGACGACACGCCAAGGTGGTGTTAGTGCTGAGCCATTCGCAAGTTTTAATCTCGCCCAACATGTGGGTGATGTAGCAGAGAATGTAGCGCTAAACCGGACACAACTTGCTAGTTTGCTTAATTTACCGCAGCAGCCTCATTGGTTGACACAGGTGCATGGTAATCGTGTGATTGAGCTTAGTGATATGGATGAGCAGAGGATGGCACCCAAAGCGGATGCAAGTTACACACGAGCAGCAGGGCAGGTATGTGCCGTGATGACAGCCGATTGCCTACCGATATTACTCTGTCACCGCCAACACAAAGTCATTGCAGCCGTACACGTAGGTTGGCGTGGCTTGGCGCAAGGCGTGATTGAGGCAGCACTGACGCATTTCGATGGCCATACCAACCATGAGCCTCAGGTGTTGGCTTGGCTTGGTCCAGCGATCAGCAGTCAAGCGTTTGAAGTGGGTGAAGAAGTTTATCGGACGTTGGCTTTAGACCAAGACAGCGTTGCCTGTTTTACAACAAGTAGCGATGCGCGTTGGTATGCAGATCTATATGAATTAGCCCGATTACGTTTGCGTAAAGCTGGGGTTACAGCAATATATGGCGGCGAGTTTTGCTCTTACACTGATTCAGCACGTTTTTTTTCTTATCGTCGTGATGGCAAGAGCACAGGTCGCATGGCGAGCCTTATTTGGATGGATGATAAAGGGTGTTAACAATCACCGTTCGTGGCGAAATTCTGATCCTTTTTCGCGCTGACTGCGTTGCGCATCGTTGCACCCCAAGAGTACTTCCTCAGGAATGCTGCCGCATTCCCTCAGGGCGCAATAGAACAACTATTACGCCTCAGCACGCCTTGCCAGCACGAAAAATGACTCAGAATTACACCAACGAAGGTAATTGTTAACACCCCCTAGAGATGTCTTCCAGCAGTGATTTAATCGCAGGCCAGACATTATCCAGTATTCGTTCTTGTGCTTTTATGGATGGGTGGAGCTGGTCGGGTTGAAAATAGTCGGGGTTGTCTTCGAATCCGTTTAACATTGAGGGAACCAGCGTAACCGCGTATTTGTCTGCTAGCAGAGTATAATTATTACTAAAGTCATGGGTGTATTGTGGACCATAATTTGGCGGTAACCGCGTACCAAGCAGCAGTACCTTGGAGCCGTTGGATTGTGCCATAGTGATCATTTGGTCAAGATTGTTTCTCATCTCGTTGAGAGACAAGCCACGCAGGCCATCGTTAGCACCGAGCTCAATAATGGTGAGAGAGGGTCTAGCGTAGTTGAGTGCTTTACCAATGCGGTTCAAGCCACCAGCGCTGGTGTCACCGCTGATGCTGGCGTTAACAACAGTGAAGTCGAAATGACTTTCGCTAAGACGCGCTTGTAATAAGCTTACCCAGCCGGCTGCTTGCGGCATATTGTGGGCAGCACTGAGGCTGTCGCCAATAACAAGAATGCTCGGTTTGTTGACAGTTGATGCGTTAACCGTGGTCACAAACAAGACGATATTGATGAGATTGGCTAATAAGATTTTAACGAGTTTATTCATGGATACTAAAAAAGATTGCTCTCCAATATTGCCCCCAATATTAACCGTGTCATCACTTTGTAAGTCAGTTGTTGGCCCAGGCGGTAACTTGCAATTGTTACAAGACATCAATTTTAGCGTAAACGCAGGTGAGCGTGTCGCCATTGTCGGTGCTTCGGGTGCCGGCAAGTCTACTTTGCTTGGCTTGCTAGCAGGTTTGGACACACCCAGCAGTGGTTCGGTTTATCTCAACGATATTGCGATATTTGACCTCGATGAAGATCAGCGTGCACGCCTGCGTGGTGATAATATCAGCTTTGTCTTTCAATCGTTTCAATTGTTGGCAAACTTGAACGCAGTGGAGAACGTTGCGCTGCCGCTGGAAATAAAAGGCGATGCGATGGCAGCGGACAAGGCGCAGGAGCACTTACACCAAGTGGGACTAGGCCATCGCTTGCGTCATTACCCATCACAATCATCCGGTGGTGAACAACAGCGGGTTGCGCTTGCGCGTGCTTTTGTCACGCAGCCCAAGTTATTGTTCGCCGATGAGCCTACCGGCAGCCTTGATCGCGACACAGGTAAAGCCGTCATTGAGCTATTAACCCGTCTGAATCAGCAGCATGGCTCAACCTTATTGATTGTCACCCACGACGATAAAGTGGCGCAGTATTGTCAGCGCACCATCACCCTGGAGGCGGGGCGTATTATGGCGCCGCAGTCGTGAATGCACTGCGCTTATCGTTACGCATGCTGCGCCGCAGTTGGCGCAGTGGTGAGATACAAATACTCTTTTGGGCTTTATTGATTGCGGCTACGGGCATGACCGCTGTCGAGGCCTTTACCGATCGCGTACAGCAGGCCTTAGCCAACCAGGCAAATGATTTGCTGGGTGCTGACTTAGTGCTGCAATCAGACCACCCCATCGAGACTAAATTTATGGAGCAGGCCAATGCACTGGGCTTGCAATTTGACTTTAAAACTGAATTTCCCAGCGTCGCAGTGACAGACAGCAAACTACGGTTAGGTGGCATCAAGGCAGTGGGTGATGCCTACCCATTACGTGGGCAATTGCGTATTCGCAATAAAATTGGCGCTGAAATTGTTGAGCGCAGCCATGGCCCGGCGCGTGGTGAGGCATGGTTAGACCTGCGCATGTTGTCGCAGCTAGCACTTGAGGTTGGTGGTCGGGTCAAACTCGGTAACAAGGAATTTGTCGTCAGCGCCGTGCTAGAGCAAGAGCCAGATCAAGCTAGCAACTTCGTCGCTATGTCACCACGCGTGATGATTCATCATCAAGACCTGGCTGCAACGGCATTACTGCAACGAGGCAGCCGAGCGCGTTATACGCTATTAATTGCTGGGGCCAATACGCAACTGGAAAAGTTTCGTGAGCAAGTAACACCTCTACTTGCTCCTGATCAGCAGCTGCAAGATGTTAAGCAAGCACGGCCACAAGTGGCTATTGCGCTTGATCGTGCTGAGCGTTTTTTGGGACTTGCAGCGATGGTGAGTATTGTCCTTGCTGGCGTTGCTATCGTTAGTGCAAGCCGCCGTTATTTGTCCTTGCATCTCGATGACTGTGCACTATTGCGCTGCATGGGTGTAAGTTATCATACGATTTTCATCATTATTGCCGGTCAGCTTGTTCTTACCGGTATTGTCGCCACGGCCTTGGGTGTGGCGCTAGGCTATGGTGCCCAGTTTTTTCTCAGTCAGATCTTGGCACCGCTAATATCCGCTCAGCTACCATTGCCTGGGTGGTTGCCGGGGTTGAGTACTTTTTTGATTGGTATGGCATTGTTGCTAAGTTTTGTTTTTCCAACATTACTGCAATTAAGAAAAGTCCCTGCCCTGCGCGTGCTGCGCCATGATCTTGGCAATATAGAGGTGAAAAGTATTAGCGCCTATGACTTGGGCATCACAGTGGTTGTTGCCTTAAAGATATGGCA
>CAYUKF010000088.1:4917-7038 GCA_964445215.1 uncultured Thiotrichales bacterium | reverse complement strand
CCGTTGGAAACCACGTGGCAATTTGCGCCCACGTTTGGCGCGCTTATGGGTAAAATTATCCAGATCGCCTGGCTTCAGGTTAATGTAACGCTGACCGGCATGGACACGTAGGGTATCGGTTTCGCTCAGCAAAGCCACTCCAACGACAAACTCCCCTCCTTCGCCCACCTTAGCCTTGGGTATACTGATCATTTTAACGCCCTTGCCCTTAGGCAATAACGGTAACTCGTTAAGCTCAAATACCAGCAAATAACCCTGATTAGTCGCAACGGCTAACCAATAATCATCCATTGGCATCACTAAACGCTGCGGCAGCAAGACATCGCCGCCTTGACCAACACTGACCATCGCCTTACCGGCTTTGTTCTTACTGACCATATCACCAATGGTCGAGACAAAACCATAGCCTGTAGTCGATGTCAGCAGTACTTCTTCAGACTCGCCACCAATCACCACACCACGGAAACTGACACCCGTTGGCGGCTTTAAGCGCCCCGACAAAGGCTCACCCTGGCCACGTGCCGACGGCAAAGTATGGGCGGGTAAAGTATAGCTGCGGCCACCCGAATCCAAAAACACCGCTGACTGCTGACTGCGACCACGGTCAGCATCGCAAAAACCATCACCGGCTTTGAAATTTAGCGAACAAGGATCCATGTCGTGACCCTTGGCAGCACGCACCCAACCCATATTGGATAACACCACTGTTAATGGCTCACTGGGCAACAAGGCATTTGGATCCATAGCCGTTGCTAGCTCACGTTCAACAATCGGCGAACGCCGTGCATCACCGTATTTATCCGCATCTTGTTGTAGCTCTTTTTTCACCAGGGTTTTTAAGCGTACATCAGAACTTAGCAATAAATCCAATTGTTTACGTTCTTTTTCTAATTCAGTTTGTTCGCTTTGAATCTTCATCTCTTCGAGCTTAGCGAGATGACGTAAGCGCGTGTCCAATATCGCATTGGCCTGAATCTCAGACAACTTAAAGCGTGCCATCAACCGTACTTTAGGCTCGTCCTCTTGACGGATAATGCGAATCACCTCATCGAGATTGAGGTAGGCGATCATTAAACCTTCGAGAATATGCAAACGCGCAAGGATCTTGTCGAGACGATATTGCAGGCGACGGCGTACCGTGGTCATGCGGTATTCCAGCCATTCTTTCAGTATCACACGCAGATTTTTTACTGCCGGGCGGCCGTCAAGACCAATCATATTCAAGTTGACGCGATAACTGCGCTCAAGATCCGTGGTAGCAAACAGATGCGACATCAAGGCCGCCACATCAACACGGTTTGAGCGCGGTACGATAATCAACCGCGTCGGATTTTCATGGTCAGATTCGTCACGCAGATCTTCAACCAAAGGTAGCTTTTTCGCCGTCATCTGCGCTGCGACCTGTTCCAAAATCCGCGAACCACTCACCTGATAGGGCAAAGCCGTAATGACGATCTCGCTCTCTTCCACCTCATAGCAAGCACGCATACGATAAGAGCCATTGCCATTCTCATACATGGCCAGCAAATCATGCTTTGATGTAATCAACTCCGCGCTGGTTGGCAGGTCAGGGCCTTGGATAAGATCGAACAAATCTGCAACAGAAGCTTTAGGTTTATCAATGAGATAAATACATGCCTTCACTATGTCAGTGAGGTTGTGAGGCGGAATATCGGTAGCCATACCAACGGCAATGCCGGTGGTACCGTTGAGTAATATATTGGGTACGCGGGCTGGTAATATCGCCGGTTCATCCAGCGTACCATCGAAGTTTGGCCGCCAATTAACGGTACCCTGGCTCAGCTCACCCAGCAGCAATTCGGCGTAGCGCGTGAGTTTAGATTCGGTATAACGCATCGCTGCAAAAGATTTAGGATCATCACTGGAACCCCAGTTACCCTGGCCGTTGATCAATGGGTAACGATAGGAAAACGGCTGCGCCATCAATACCATGGCTTCGTAACAGGCGCTGTCGCCATGCGGATGAAATTTACCGATGACATCACCAATAGTACGTGCTGACTTCTTAAATTTAGCGGTTGCTGCCAGACCCAGCTCAGACATGGCATAGACAATGCGCCGTTGCACGGGCTTGAGGCCATCACCAATATTCGGTAAGGC
>CAYUKF010000088.1:0-4817 GCA_964445215.1 uncultured Thiotrichales bacterium | reverse complement strand
GGCGGCATGGCAACATAGACATGGCCTTTTGCTACCAAGGGTCGGAAATGACGCAGCATCAAAGCACAAATTAAGGTCGCAATATGTAAGCCGTCAGAATCTGCATCCGCCAGAATGCAAATCTTGCCATAACGTAAACCAGAAATATCGTCAGACGCCGGATCAACACCTATAGCAATCGCCAAATCATGTATTTCCTGCGAGGCTAAAATCTCACTCGACGCCACTTCCCAGGTGTTTAGGATTTTACCCCTAAGTGGCATCACCGCCTGAAATTCACGCGCCCGCGCTTGCTTTGCTGAACCACCAGCCGAATCCCCTTCTACCAGAAAGATTTCAGTGCGTGCTAAATCTTGCGCGGTGCAGTCGGCCAACTTACCTGGCAAAGCAGGGCCAGCCGTAATGCGTTTACGCACAACCTTCTTGCTGGATTTAAGCCGCGCCTGCGCCGCGTTAATCGCCAAATTAGCAATACGTTCACCATCTTCAGTGTGCTGGTTGAGCCATAGCGCAAAAGTATCTTTCACGACACCTGCGACAAATGGCGCACACTCGCGTGATGATAAGCGTTCTTTGGTCTGGCCACTGAATTGGGGGTCGGCCAGTTTGACCGACAAGACATAAGCGCAACGACTCCAAACATCTTCCGGCGCAATACGCACACCACGAGGCACCAGGTTACGAAATTCACAAAACTCGCGAATAGCATCCGTCAAACCACTGCGCAGACCGTTAACATGAGTGCCACCCTGCACGGTTGGAATCAGGTTAACGTAACTTTCCGTCAGCCATTCCTGGCCTTCTTCAAGCCAGGCAACCGCCCACTCTGCCTGCTCTTCATTGCCTTCGCTCTTGCCCATAAACAAGCCTTCAGGGATCGCTGCATTGCCTTCTAGCCCTTGTTTAAGATAATCTGATAAACCATTGATATAAAACCACTCTTCTGTTTTATCACTAGCCTCATCATAAAGCGTGACATTGAGACCTGGACACAATACTGCCTTGGCTCTCAAAGCATGTTTCAGCTTGGCAACAGAGAACTTGGCGGAATCAAAATAGTGACCATCCGGCATCATGCGAATGGTGGTGCCGGTATTTTGTTTGCCGACTTTGCCCACTATTTCAAGCTTGGAAACTTTTTTGCCATCAGCAAACGCGATGTGATATTCCTGGCCACCACGGCGCACCCAAACATCGAGCCTTTTACTTAACGCGTTGACAACAGAAATACCAACGCCATGCAAACCACCCGAGTATTGATAACTCTTATTGCTAAACTTGGCACCAGCATGAAGCTTGGTCAGAATCAGCTCAACACCTGAAATCTTTTCTTTCGGGTGAATATCCACCGGCATACCACGACCATCGTCGCGCACTTCAAGTGAACCGTCTTTAAAGACAGAGACATCAATCCGCTTGGTATAGCCTGCTATCGCCTCATCGACACTGTTATCAATGGCTTCTTGCGCCATGTGATTGGGTCGCGCGGTGTCGGTATACATGCCCGGGCGCTTGCGCACTGGCTCAAGGCCAGCCAGCACCTCAATGGCAGAGGCATCGTAACGATCAGACATGATATTTTTGATAAGCCGCGTTCATTGCTGGCGCAGAGTAATGCAGGGTCGCACTAAAAGACAAGCATAGTGTATTACTCTAGAAGAATAAGCATTGCCACCAACACAAAAACACGGCACCCTAATAGTTAAATTATTTGAATGTTCTCATTTCCATAGTGTCATTGTAATATAAGCGATATACTAATCTGCTTGCCAACCAAGAGGCACTCATGACGCTCACGGAACTTAGATATATCGTCGCCGTCGCGCAAAAACGGCATTTTGGCCATGCTGCCGAAGCCTGCTTTGTCAGCCAGCCTACCCTTAGTGTTGCCGTACGCAAATTAGAAGATGAGCTGGGTGTGCCATTGTTTGAACGCGGGCCCAACGAAATCAGCCTGACCCCTGTTGGCAGTAAAATTGTTGATCAGGCACAACGTGTCCTTGAGCAGGCCAACTCGATCAAAGAAATAGCGCAGTCGGGCAAAGACCCACTTAGCGGACTATTGCGTATTGGTGCCATTTACACCATTGGGCCTTATCTATTTTCTCACCTGATACCGATATTGCATGAACGCGTTCCAAACATGCCTATTATTGTTGAGGAAAGTTATACAGCCAGCCTAGGCGCTCGACTAAAACAAGGTGAGCTCGATGTCATCATCGTCTCCGAGCCATTTTCAGGCCCGGGAATCGTCACCCAAGCACTTTACGATGAACCCTTTGTTGTGGTGATACCTGGTTCTCACCCCTGGCACAACCGTGACAATATCCCCGCACATGATATCGCCAATGACAAGCTGTTACTGCTTAGCTCGGGCAACTGTTTTCGTGATCAGGTGCTCGCTGCATGTCCAGACTGTAAACAAACGACGACATCAGCAAGCGGTATTCAAACCGTACTTGAAGGCAGCTCACTGGAAACCATCCGCCATATGGTTGTCAGTGGCATGGGCATTACTGTGCTCCCCTGTACTGCTACTAGCGCCGACCGCTACTCGCGTAATCTACTGAAAATAAAACGCTTTAGCGATCCAATACCCACTCGGCGAGTGATATTGGCGTGGCGCAAGAGCTTCCCGCGCACTGAAGCTATTGAAGTCGCCAGACAAGCCATCTTGTCTTGTCAATTAAGTTGTGTAACCATGCTGCCCGACGCTTTGGCCTCAAATGGATTAAGCTAGCCCGAAACAAAACTATTCGGCCACTAGTTTTATACTCTGAGACTCAGTTTTGCCCCCTTGCACCTCCTAGGCTTGGTTTTGTCCACCCTTGCACCTCCTAGGGCGCATAGAGGGGGCACGTGGCAATAAATTTTACTAATTAGCGCTATAAAATATAATTAATTGGATTTATTTTGGGCTTAGCCCTATTTTAGGTTCAGTTTATTTTGACCAGACCTATCATGACAGAGGAGAGTAGTAATGGAACTTAAAGGCAGTAAAACCGAAGACAACTTGAAAGAAGCTTTTTCTGGTGAATCACAAGCCAACCGCCGTTATCTTTACTTCGCGGCCAAAGCTGACGTTGAAGGCTACAATGATGTGTCAGCAGTATTTCGCTCAACTGCTGAAGGTGAAACTGGCCATGCACACGGCCATTTAGAGTATTTGGAAGCTGTTGGTGACCCTGCAACTGGCAAACCCATCGGTGCCACCGCTGACAACTTGGCTGCTGCGATTGCTGGTGAAACGCATGAGTACACCGACATGTATCCTGGCATGGCAAAAGCAGCTCGTGACGAAGGCTTTGACGAAATCGCTGACTGGTTTGAGACTTTGGCTAAAGCCGAGCGTTCACACGCTAACCGTTTTCAGAAAGCCCTCGACAGCCTTGAAGCTTAATTACAGCTAGCTCCTACGCCGTAGAGGTCCTGGTTATTATCCAGGTCTCTACGGCATTTTATAAATAATAATAATCCAAATCCGCCAAGCAGGAAGAGCGACTTATGTCCGCAGTTAGCGAAGGTCGACGCGAAGGCAGTCTCGAGGCACCTACCCGCCACCCTATAGACTGGAATAACCCAGAATTTTATAACGAAGCATCGCTTAATGAAGAACTTGAGCGCGTCTTTGACATCTGCCATGGCTGTCGCCGCTGTGTCAGCCTGTGCAACGCATTTCCGACATTATTTGACCTTGTCGATGAATCTAAAACCATGGAAGTCGATGGTGTCGACAAAAAAGATTACGACAACGTTGTCGACCACTGTTACCTCTGCGACCTGTGCTTTTTAGTTAAATGCCCTTATGTACCGCCGCACGAATGGAATGTCGATTTCCCACATCTTATGTTGCGCGCCAAGGCCATTAAATTCAAAAAAGGTGACACTAAAATTCGCGACCGTCTGCTGACCAATACTGACATGGTCAGTAAGCTTGCCAGCATTCCGGTCATCGTCGACGTCGTTAACGCTGTCAATTCCACAAGCGTGATGCGTAAAGTGCTCGACAGCACACTTGGCGTACATCCTGGTGCGATTTTACCCAAGTATCATAGCAACACACTGCGCAAGCGACTGTCACGCCGTGCTGTGCTAAATACTGAAGTCGTAGCAACCGAAACTACTAAAGGTAAAGTTGCTCTGTTTACAAGCTGCTATGGTAACTATAACGAACCACAAATCGGCGAAGATTTAGTTGCCATACTGGAACACAATGGCATCCCTGTCACCCTCGTTGATAAAGAGCGTTGTTGTGGCATGCCCAAGCTTGAAGTCGGTGATTTAGATGCCGTCAAAGCAGCCAAAGAAGCCAATATTCCACAACTGCTTAAACTGGTTAATGCTGGCTGGGATATTATTGCACCAATACCTTCTTGCGTACTCATGTTCAAACAAGAACTACCATTAATGTTCCCCGATGACGACGATGTGAAAAAGGTACAGCAAGCGATATTCGACCCGTTTGAATATTTAGTGTTGCGCCATAAAGCCAGCAAACTAAACACCAATTTCAAAAAAACATTAGGCAAAGTGTCATGGCATGTAGCGTGCCACCAACGTGTACAGCGCATTGGTCAAAAGACACGTGAAGTACTTCAACTGGTGCCCGACACAACCGTTGTACCAATTGAACGCTGCTCAGGGCACGATGGTACCTATGCAGTGAAATCTGAATACCACGAAATCTCAATGAAAATTGTTCGCCCTGTCGCCAACCTGGTGCAAAAAGACGACTATGATCATTACGGCAGTGACTGCCCCATGGCCAGCCGTCAAATTGAAAACGGCATTGGCCGCACTAAAGCGCCAGAACACCC
>CAYUKF010000087.1:4848-7114 GCA_964445215.1 uncultured Thiotrichales bacterium | reverse complement strand
CGTCGGTTTAGGTCTTTTGGTCGCAGGTTCAGCACAAGCTGCAAACCTTGGTAACTTTGGTCCTTATGTGGGCGTTAACAGCAATGAAGCAAATTCTAAAGGTACTCAAGTTGCCGTATCTTCAGAAGGTCGCATGAGCGGCTATGCTCCTGTTGAAGTGGTTAAAGGTAGCACTCAAATCGCAATCAGCAGCGAAGGTCGTTTGAACGGTTACCGTTCTTAAACCCCCTCTTAGGCTTTTTAGGCCTTGTAGTATTAAGCCCCCATCCGGGGGCTTTTTTACGTTCGCCATAAAGGTATGGGATGCGCGGAGAATATTAAGGATGCTAGAAAATCGCATTGGCAAGCTGAAGGGGATACGGGTATCATCGCGTCTACGAAAAATTGATTACTAATTAGCCAGTTGGCTGGCAAGTTTTTAAACTTTAATGCCGCAATAGAGTGTTATGACAGCAAAGCAAAGACAATTCGACGTCATCATAATCGGCGGTGGTCACGCCGGAACGGAAGCCGCTATGGCATCAGCACGTTCTGGTGCGCGAACGCTTTTGTTAACACACAATATCGATACCTTAGGCCAAATGAGCTGTAATCCAGCTATTGGCGGTATCGGCAAAGGCCATTTGGTGAAAGAAATTGATGCTTTAGGTGGTGTCATGGCGCGCGCTGCCGATGCTGCCGGTATTCACTTTCGCCGGCTTAATGCTAGCAAAGGCCCTGCTGTGCGTGCGACACGCTCACAGGCTGACCGTACCTTATATAGAGCGTTTATCCGCAAAGAACTGGAACAGCAGCCTAATCTGAGCATTTTTCAGCAGGCGGTTGATGATCTAATTATTGAGCAGGAAGCCATTAAGGGCGTGGTCACGCAAATGGACATAGCGTTTTACGCTCCTAACGTAGTGTTAACCGTCGGCACCTTTTTGGGCGGCCGCATCCATATTGGTCGGTCGAACTATTCCGCTGGGCGCGCAGGTGACCCACCTGCCAACGCCCTATCACAGCGCCTACGCGAGTTGCCTTTTCGTGTTGGTCGTTTAAAGACGGGTACACCGCCGCGTATCGATAGTCGTTCGATTGATTACAGCAAATTAGAGCAACAACCCGGTGATGATCCGTGCCCGGTGTTTTCCTTTATTGGCAACCCGGCTCAGCATCCACGACAAGTCAGTTGTCATATTGCTCGCACCAATCGTCGCACGCATGACATTATTGCCAAAGGCTATAAAGATTCGCCGATGTTTACCGGCGCCATTGAAGGTGTTGGCCCACGTTATTGCCCGTCGATAGAAGACAAGGTTAAACGCTTCGCCGATAAAGATTCGCATCAAATGTTTATCGAACCCGAGGGCTTAGATTCAATCGAAGTCTACCCCAACGGCATTGCCACCAGCCTACCGTTTGAGGTGCAAGAAGCCTTTGTTCGTTCGATGGAAGGCTTTGCCAAAGCACATATTACACGCCCAGGTTACGCCATTGAATACGACTACTTTGATCCACGCGATCTCAAAGCATCATTAGAAACCAAATTTATTGCAGGGCTGTATTTCGCAGGCCAAATCAACGGCACGACTGGTTATGAAGAAGCCGCCGCACAAGGGTTAATCGCTGGTATCAATGCCGCGCGTGGCGCACAGAAATTAGAGTCTTGGAGTCCAGGTCGTGACCAGGCTTACATCGGTGTGATGATCGATGACCTTATTACACGCGGTACACTTGAACCCTATCGTATGTTTACCAGCCGTGCCGAGTACCGTTTGTTATTACGTGAAGACAATGCCGATCAACGTTTAACTGAGAAAGGGCGTGAATTAAATCTAGTGAATGATCTGCGCTGGCAAAAATTTGCAGTGAAAATGGAACAGCTCGCCAAGGTTAATGCCAATCTTGATGAATGTAGCTTAGACCCCAATAAACTCGATACAGAACAAACAGAACTATTATTAGGTTCAAAGCTTAGCGAAAAAATAAAAGCACGTGATATCTTAAAAAGACCTAATATCAGTTATGTTAATTTAATGCGCCTTGTTGGTGTTGATACCGAAGAACTTGATTCTGCCGTGATTGAACAAATCGATATCGATGCAAAATATTGCGGCTATATCGAACGCCAGCAAGCCGAAATCGAACGCCAAAAGCGTTACCAAACCATGCCAATTCCACAAGGTCTGGATTACGCTAATGTCACCAGTTTGTCATCAGAGCTACGTCAAAAGCTCGGTGAACATCGCCCTGAAACGCTAGGTCAAATGGCGCGAATATCGGG
>CAYUKF010000087.1:2322-4748 GCA_964445215.1 uncultured Thiotrichales bacterium | reverse complement strand
AAAAACCATTCCCAATGAGTCGATATTGGTTTCTACTTTGGCTATGCAAGAGGCCAAAGACAGCTCTGCTATAGAGAATATTATTACGACGCATGATGAATTGTTTCAAGCAGAAGTATTGGGTGTAAACACAATTAATCATGCCGCGAAGGAAGTAGAAAACTACCGTACTGCACTCTGGCAAGGTTATCAGCAAACCCGTGATACAAAATTGATTCGGCTTGATGATATTTTACATGCACAGGCGATTATTGAACCTAACAAATCAGGTATTCGAAAAATTCCCGGTACGGTCATTGCTAATGCAGCAAGCAAAGAGATTATTTATACCCCGCCGCAACATCCTGATGAAATTCAGTCATTGCTTGCAAACCTGGTTGATTATATCAACGACGAAGGCTTATCCGAACTGGATCCATTACTAAAAATGGCCATCATGCACCACCAGTTTGAGAGCATTCATCCCTTTTATGATGGCAATGGCCGTACTGGCCGCATTCTCAATATCCTTTATTTGGTGAAAAATGAATTGCTAGATTTGCCCATTCTTTATCTCAGTCGTTACATCGTTCAACACAAAGACGATTATTACCGTTTGCTACAAACCGTGCGCGATCAAAACGATTGGGCTAGCTGGTTAAGCTATATTGTTCGCGGTATCGAAATAACAGCGCGAGACACGATTACGTTTGTCAATCAGATACGTGAGTTAGTGATGCAGACAAAACAGCGCATGCGTACGGAGTTACCAAAAATTTATAGCCAGGAGCTATTGAATAGCTTATTTTTTCATCCCTACACTAAAGTTCAGTTTTTGATTAACCAATTGGGAGTAAGCCGAGTTACTGCCACCAAGTATTTAAATCAGTTAACAGACAAAGGTTTTGTCAGCAAACACAAGTTTGGGCGTACAAATTATTTTGTTAACGAGGCGCTTATACAATTGATCGTCAGCCAAGAAAATCAAGCAGTTTGACTCAATGCCACAGCACGATTTTATCAATGGCTCTGTTGGCCGATTACAAATCATTTACCGTGGAGCCGACCAAGATTTGCCTGCAGTATTAGTGTGTCATCCGCATCCGCAACATGGTGGCACTATGCATAATAAAGTCACTTACCGTATTGCCAAGGCATTTTCTGATAAAGGCCATGCTGTGTTGCGATTTAATTTTCGTGGTGTTGATTTGAGTGAAGGTGAATGGGCCGATGGCGCGGGCGAGGTTGAGGATGCACGTGCCTGTATTGATTGGTTGGCAGAAAAACATTCAAAGATTTGGTTGGCAGGATTTTCCTTTGGTGCCTATGTGGGATTAAAAGCAGTTGCAGATGATGATCGTGTTGAACGTTTATTCGCTGTTGCGCCAGCGGTATCGCTATATGACTTTTCTTTTTTAGACCATGAGCGACGGCCACTAACAATCGTACATGGCACTGATGATGAGATTGTGCCTTATGATCAGGTAAATCGCGGGGCGATCGCGCACCCCGCTGCGGTTTTACATTCTATTGATGGGGCAGGGCATTTCTTCCCTAGGCATACAAATGAGATGCTAGCCGCCCTATTGTTAGAGGTTACCTAATTAGCGCATCTTATTTGTATGCCCGTTATCGATTAAGATGGGGCCAGCACTCCGTCAAGGTTGTATTGATGGGTTCAGCGTCGCGGTGGTGTTTCGCCACAAGGCACAGCACGCAGGCAATGGCCATAGTCCTTGTCCAGTGCTGTAACGCAGTGGCGGAGCGCCACCGCGACGCCCGAAGGGTTGGCCTGTCAGCGCCCATGGCGGTGTTACGTCTCTTGCAAAGGGCTACGGCCATTCGCTGCGAGACGTGCCTTGCCCTGAACGCTGACAGGCCAACTGAATCCATCAATACAACCTTGACGGAGTGCTAATGTCTACTAACGATATCAATAATGAGACGATGAGCCTGGCTGATTTGCTGGCGTCTATGTCTTTGCAAGTCTCAGTGGATCAATGCGCCCAGCTAAGCCAGTATTTAGCGCTATTAGCAAAGTGGAACCGGGTTTATAATTTAACGGCGATTCGTGACCCTGAGCAGATGATAAGCGAACATCTGCTCGACAGTTTGTCGTTGACACCGTATGTTAGTGGGTCGCGTGTGCTGGATGTTGGCACAGGTGGTGGTTTACCAGGAATACCCTTGGCAATCCTGTTACCCAATATCGCATTTACTTTATTGGACTCGAACGCTAAAAAGACCCGTTTTGTACAGCAGGCCGTGATTGAACTCAAACTCAATAATGTTGACGTGGTGTGTAGTCGTATCGAGGACTATCAGCCTGATGCTGCGCCACAACAGATTACCAGCCGCGCCTTTGCCAAACTGCGACAGTTTGCCGATGGCGTGGCGCACCTTTGTGCTGCCAAAACGCAACTGCTCGCGATGAAGGGCAAGGTTCC
>CAYUKF010000087.1:0-2222 GCA_964445215.1 uncultured Thiotrichales bacterium | reverse complement strand
CAGGGTAATGCCACCATGGGCAGCGGTATCAATAAAAAAGGCGTGACACATTCCGCTTATCATGTGCTGATTGATGGCGTGACGATGGCTGAGGCCATGATTGTCTCTGACAGCGCGGGCTACCACGTTTTGGCTGGGAACTCTGATCTTACCGCGGCAGAGGTGGCTTTGATTACACAAGGTCAGCGCGAGACGCGGCTGAAAACGGCTTTGGCGCCGGTGCTTGATCGATTTGATTATATCTTGATTGATTGTCCGCCCGCGTTGAATATTTTAACCTTGAATGCCTTGGTGGCTGCTGCAGGTGTAATTATTCCCATGCAATGTGAATATTATGCTTTGGAAGGCTTGTCTGCTTTGGTGGAAACGATAGAAAATGTGCGCAGTAGTTTAAATCCGCATTTGCAAATCAAAGGCTTATTGCGCACCATGTTTGACCCACGAAACAATCTGGCGAATGAGGTTTCAGATCAATTGATTACGCATTTTGGTGATAAGGTTTATCGTACTATTGTGCCGCGTAATGTGCGTTTAGCTGAGGCGCCAAGCCACGGTTTGCCAGTGATGAAATACGATAAGAGCTCGCGTGGCGCGATATGTTATTTGGCTTTAGCCGGCGAAATTTTGCGTCGCGATGCTAAAGAACGCAGTGCTGCCCATTCACGCCAGCATGGCTTGGTTGAGGGTATGATAAATACAGAGGAAGCTGATGGCAACTAAGAAAAAACGCAGCCTCGGTCGTGGTTTTGAAGCGCTGCTCGGTGATAGCAATATCGCGGCCTTGGTCGATGACAAGCCTGCTGAGCAAGTGACGGGCGATAGTGCGTTGCGTCAAATGGCGATCGAAGACTTGCAGCCTGGTCGTTACCAACCACGTCGTGATATGCGTGAAGAGGCATTGCAAACACTGGCTGAATCAATAAAAGCCCAAGGGGTGATTCAGCCAATTTTGGTGCGTGCAGTTGCTAGCGGTGGCTATGAAATCATCGCTGGTGAGCGGCGTTGGCGCGCAGCACAGCTAGCCAGCTTACAGCACGTGCCAGTGATCGTACGCGAGGTCGATGATCGCGCTGTGATTGCTATAGCGCTGATCGAAAATATACAGCGTGAAGACCTTAATCCACTGGAAGAGGCGCAGTCGTTACAACGCTTGATTGATGAATTTGGTTTTACCCATGAGCAAGCCGCTTCAGCGGTAGGTCGTTCACGTAGTGCAGTAAGTAATTTATTGCGCTTATTGACTTTGTCTGAAGAAGTAAAAGCGCTGGTCGTGGCGCGTGAAATTGAGATGGGTCATGCACGTAGCCTGCTGACTTTGCCGCGCGAGCAGCAATATTCACTGGCTTTACGTGTCGTCAAAGACGGTTTATCTGTTCGTGCCACTGAAAAGCTTGTGCAGCAGCAGGTGCGGCCGAAAAGCACTCCTTCGAACCAGGGCAAAGACCCTAATATTGCACGCTTAGAGTTGGAGCTGTCTGAGAGCGTTGGTGCGGCAGTCAGCATTAATCATTCGAGTAAAGGTAAGGGCAAAGGTACGCTGGCGATTCGTTATAGTAGCCTCGATCAGTTGGAAGGCATCCTTGAACGCTTACGCTAGTGGTGTAAAAACCGAAAAATAACTTGCGTAGCAAGGCCCTCATAGCTATACTCGCCGCGGGTTTTTGAGGGTTCCCCGCTTGTCTAAGTCGCCAATGATCTCACCGCTTATGTTGGGTGTAGGCAGCATGTTGACAGCGATGATAGCGTCTGGATTCATTCTGGGTTACTTGATCGATAGTTGGCTGGGGACAATGCCACTATTCTTATTGTCTTTTGGTCTTCTGGGCTTCATTGGCGGCATGCTCAAGGTACATAAGCTGATGAATAAGCTAGGTTAGTGTGAACCCTACGACTGAGGCATTAGCCCGAAAAAACAAAAGTTTATTGCTCTACCAGGTGTTGCTAACCTTTATAGCGGTGGTGGCCTGGTGGATATTGCGGGATAGCATAATAGCGATGGCCGCAGCTTACGGTGGCAGTGTTACGGTAGTAACAACGCTGTTGCTGGCTTGGCGCATGTTGCGCGCTGGTGAGTTGGCTGGCCACGACCCTCGTAAGAGCATGCAAATTTTGTACATGGGTGCGGTCTGGCGCTTTGCGCTGACGGCAGTCTTGTTTGCGCTTGGGATGGGCTATTTTAAGCTTGATCCGCTGGCCATGATTGTAGGGTTTGTGCTGGCACA
>CAYUKF010000086.1:0-7185 GCA_964445215.1 uncultured Thiotrichales bacterium | reverse complement strand
AGTGTTGACGAATCTCACGTATTTTAGGTGCCTTTTTAGCATCAACATTAAAGCTAATTTTATGTCGCCGTTGTTCACCAGCATGTTGTAATTTGAGGCCTTTAAACCCGCGCATCGCTTCATAGACTTTATCAGGCTGCCAACGATAATCGTTATGCTGCTGCCAACCTAAATCTTCTGTTAGCCGGCTGCCATAACGAATTTCACTACCTACAGACGTAATAAACACATCGGGTATGGGTGCGTCCCATTTTTTTAGCTCACGCAGAGCACTTTGAATTGTTCGTCCTGTCGCTATGCCAAATGCAACTTTATCACCCATGAGATTAAGTTGGTCTGTTAACTGACTTAATGCTGGCTGATCACCAATTAAGGTATTGTCTATGTCACAAATCAATAAACGTTCAGCGGGCGCAAGTTTACTTTTAGTCACAACAGTACGTGTTGCTTGTTGGTGCTTGCTGATACGATCTTTAACTATATTTAGATAACTTTTAACATGGCCTCGCCAAGTATAATGCTGAGCAACACCAGCCATTCCATTTGCCGACCATTGCCGCCAAATTTCTTGATTACTAATTACCTTTAGTATTTTCGATGACATTTTTTTACTGTCTAAGGGGTCAATCACTACACCGTTTTTACAATGACGCAATATATCGCGAGGCCCACCATCATTCGGTGCGATAATTGGTAGGCCACTGGCAGCAGCCTCTAACAAGGTTAAACCAAAGGGTTCCGTCAGTGCGGGGTTAACAAATACGCCTTTCGTTTTTGCCGCCAGCCGATACAAATCAGGCACATCATCAGCACTGTGCTTCTTAGGGTAGGCAATGGACCCATGTAAATCATAATAATCAATTAAAAAAAGCAATTCTTGCAGTACGCGTCGTGATGTTTTTTCCATCGACATAATATCATCACGTTCGCCTGCCACAATAACAAGATTGGCTTTCTCTCTTAATTGCTTATTTTCACCATAAGCTCTAAGCAAAGTCGCAATGTTCTTTCGTGGGTCAGCGCGCGATATCGCCAGTATCATAGGTTTATTGGAATCTTTCAAAAAACGAGAAAGCTCTATTTCAATGTTGGTATTTTTGCTGGATGAAGTTGGAGGAGAAAACTGAGTTAAATCAACACCAGGCGGAATTACTGAAATTCTCTTGGGTGCGTAGTTATCATAAAGTGCATATTGTTCTTCAACTTCCTGTTTCGTACTAGCAATAATAGCAGTCGCATTATCCAGCGCCATCTCTTCAGCTTCGATGCGCTGAGTCAGCGCATATTGTGTTTCAATAGTATGCGCACGCAAGCCTTTTTCAAGTAAACGTGCGCGCTTTACGCGGCCCAATGAATGACCAGTATGCACCATAGGTACACTCAGCAAGCTGGAAATTGCCGAAGCAACGTAACCTGCATCTGCATAATGACTGTGAATAAGGTCTGGAACTCGACCAATCTTTTTAACATGCTGCAACGCAGCATCGGCAAAGCTATCGAGGTGGGGCCACAATACTTCTTTACGCAGATAACGCCTTGGCCCACATGCAAGGCGCACAATATTAACGCCTTTAGCTAAAGGCTCTATCGGTATAGCGTAGCCTGGGGCAAGCTTGCTTGAAAAAACTTGTCGGGTCAGCAGGTCAACACGCTCAATATCAGGGTGCTGCACCAATGCGACGGCTAGCTCCAGCACATATTTAATTTGTCCACCTGTGTCAGCATCACGCCCTAATTCAAGATCATGAGCGCGAATCAATCCATGAACACTAATTAACTGTATATAGAGCCCATTTTTTTTTGGCAAACTAAATGCCCCACTTATCTCGAAAATCTTGGTACAGTTTTTTATCGCTACTTGTAGCACCATTGATGCTGCATATTACCGCAGCAAATTCTTGTGCTCGCTCAAGTATTTTCTCGGGCGCCCAGGACTTAGTGATACCAAGTATGCAAACTGAGCTAAATGAATCACCTGCCCCAACAGGGTCACCACCCTCCATAATTTCTTCTGAACTATCCGCTTCGACTTTTGCATCGGCACTTAAAATTGCCGCGCCGCCTTT
Organism: uncultured Thiotrichales bacterium; assembly: GCA_964445215.1. GTDB lineage: Bacteria > Pseudomonadota > Gammaproteobacteria. The sequence continues at coordinate 5,119 of CAYUKF010000086.1, read as the reverse complement.
ACCCTTGGTGAGAATAACCAACTCTGGGTGATATTCTTTAAATAAGGCTTGCTCTCGTGAATCGGATTTTTCAACATCACTAATATCAATGCCGGCCAACTCAGTTTCATTAAACTTTACCCAGGCGGCTCCTGAAAGTACCTGATGAACTAAATCAGCATCCCACCAGGGGACACGAAGGTTTAAATCAACAAAACTGGGTAGATTCATTTGCTCAAGAAAAATGCTTAAGGATGACATGGCTTCGGGTTGTCGCAACCCCAAAGTGCCGTGATAAAGCAGGCCATAATTACCGCCCATTACCGTACCGTATATCTCTCCAGGCCGAATATAATCATAGGCTTGGCTTTCAGCGATATCATAGCTAGGCTGGTTATTATCATCCAACAACACATTCACCACGCCGGTAGGGCGAAAACTGTCGCGTTGAACTGCGCTGACATCCATACCCCATTGTTGCATCGCTTCGATAATGTCGTTACCACGATCGTCACTGCCAATGCGACTGACAAGCAGAGGGTTCAGACCAAATCCGTTTAAATGCCACGCGACATTAAACGGCGCGCCACCGAGAACCGATTGGCCGTCAGGAAAACAATCGTAGAGCACTTCGCCAAACACGACTGGTCGTGCTGTCAATTGCGCGCGTTGCGATTTTTCCAGCATGGTGGATCCTTTACTAATTTTTATTGTAAATTCCTAGGAGCCTGTCGGACTTAGGTGATCGTAACGAGAGAAAGCCATTTTGAGTCCATTTTTTTGATCATTTGAGGCGAATATTGGGCATATTTAACGAAAAGGATCGAAAAAATGGGCCAAAAGGGCTTTTTCGCAGTAGATTCATCCTAAGTCCGACAGGCTCCTAGAGAAGCTCTGATTAATTCGCCTATGACACATCAGAGCTTCCCATAGCATACATCAATCTATCTATCATTTATTTCACTGATAATTTAAGCTTGAGTAATTTCATGTTTATTTGTGCTTTTTTAAATACATCAGACTTTTGTTTGATTAATTGATAACAAGACATTGCTTCAGTATATTTTTCTTGATCAAATAGACTATTACCTAGATTGTAATTATAGCCATCACTATCTTCGGGTTTACAGTAAATTAAGGCTTTTCTGTAGCATTTTTCAGCACTATTTGGCTTGTGTAATTCATTATAGCAATTACCTAAAGCCAACCATGCTTCAGGGTCTTCTGGCCAATATCGCAAAGACTCTCTGAATGAGGACTGCGCTTTTGAATACTCTGCCCTATCAAAGTTTTTACACCCCTCACCATACGACACGTGATTTAGTTCAGATGAATCAACAGACTGTTCTTTATCCATGATTTAATTTTTTAAATCTAACTCTTATTCAACAGTGACTGACTTAGCTAAATTACGTGGATGATCAACATCTGTGCCTTTTAATACAGCGACATGGTAGGCCAATAGCTGTAAGGGAATATTAAAAACAATAGGGGAAATAACATCCTCGGTTGGCGCTACATTTATCACTTCAACATTAGGGCCTGGGCTCACTCCAGACTCAGAATCAGCAAAAACAATAAGCTCTCCGCCTCGAGCGCGAACCTCTTGTAAGTTTGATTTGAGCTTTTTTAGCAAATCATTATTTGGCGCAATCGATACGACAGGCATATCGGCATCGACCAATGCTAATGGGCCATGCTTCAGCTCACCAGCGGCATAGGCCTCGGCATGAATATAGGAAATCTCTTTTAATTTTAGTGCGCCTTCCATCGCTACCGGATAATGCGCGCCACGACCCAGAAACAGGGCGTGCTGCTTATTGGCAAAGCGCTCTGAAAGTTGCTTGATTTGTTCATCCAACGTCAGCACGTCTTCGAGCTTGCGACTTAGTGCGCGCAACTCATTAACTAAATGCGCTTCCGTTTTATTATCGATTTTATGGCGACGACCCAAGACGATAACCAATAACAGCAGCGAGACTAATTGGGTGGTAAATGCCTTGGTCGAGGCAACGCCTATCTCGGGGCCGGCACGTGTCATCAAGCATAAATCGGATTGCCGTACCAAGGAGCTTTCTGGCACATTACAAATCGTCAATGCGTAACCAAAGCCACGCGCCTTGGCTTCTTTTAATGCGGCCAGCGTATCCGCTGTTTCACCCGATTGCGAAATGGTAACGAACAACTGGTTTTTTCGCGCTACCGGTTTGCGATAACGAAACTCACTGGCGATTTCAACATTACAGGGAATGCCTGCAATAGCCTCAAACCAGTAACGTGCTAATAAACCAGCATGATAGCTGGTGCCACAGGCAACAATATTGATGCCTTCTATCGTATCAAAGATTTCGCTGGCACCATAACCAAAACTTTCTTCTAATACTTTAGTCTGCGTAATACGGCCTTCCAGTGTTTGCGTAACGGCGTAGGGCTGTTCATGTATTTCCTTGAGCATGTAATGACGGTAACCATTAAGCTCAACCGAATTCGGTGCTGTGTGGCTAATATATTCCTCACGCTCCACAGCATTGCCTTGCTTATCGTAGACCGTTACGCCGTCCAGATTAATTCGCGCAAAGTCATTATCTTCAAGAATAATAAAGCGTTGAGTGATACCAACCAAAGCCGTCATATCGGATGCAAGATAATACTCACCATCACCCAAACCAATAACAAGTGGGCTACCACGTCTTGCGGCAATAATTTGCTCAGGCTCATGCTGGCTAATAACTGCCAACGCATAGGTCCCTTCAAGATGCTCAACCGCAGCCTTGACTGCAGATAAAGTATCGTTATTATCAGCAGCCAGATGAATATGAATTTGGTGCGCAATGACTTCGCTATCGGTATCCGAATCAAAATTATAGCCAGCTTGTTGCTGCTGCACGCGTAAAGATTCGTGATTTTCTATTATTCCGTTATGAACAATTGCCACGCTCTCACTACTAAAATGCGGATGCGCGTTTGATTCGCTAGGCGCACCATGTGTCGCCCAACGGGTATGGGCAATGCCAATCGTTGCCTTAGTTTTTTCTGCCTTGACGCACTTAGCCAGTGCATTAACTTTACCAACGGTACGGTATCGATAAATAGTATTGTCCTTAACAACAGCAATGCCTGCTGAATCGTAACCACGGTATTCGAGTTTTTTTAGGCCATTAATTAACAGCGGGACGATATTTTGTTTTGATATTGCTGCAATAATTCCACACATAGTCTTGGTGTCTATTATTGCTAATTATTTTTCTTAGGTCGCTGCCAACCAAGGAGGGTACTTTGTTTGGCTCTAGCCAATGTTAGCTCCCCGTCTGGCGCGTCTTTATTTATCGTCGAGCCTGCGCCTATGGTTGCGCCCTTTCCTATCTTGACTGGAGCGACCAATGCAGTATTGGAGCCGATAAACACATCATCATCAATCATCGTTCTGTGTTTGTTAGTACCATCGTAGTTACAGGTAATAGTACCCGCACCAATATTAACATTATCACCCAGTTCGGCATCACCAATATAGCTAAGGTGATTCACTTTACTCCCCAGTCCAATTTCAGCATTTTTCGTTTCAACAAAATTACCTATCTTGGCTTTGTCTTTAAGCACCGTGCCGGGGCGTAGTCGTGCATAAGGCCCGACATTGCATTGCTCACCAATGATTGCATTATCAATAACGCAGTGGCTATCAATATGCGTATTCGCTGCAATAACGCTATTTTTAATCACGCAATTAGGGCCAATATGTACGCCATTGCCCAAGCTGACTTTACCTTCAAAAACAACGTTAATATCAATGACAACATCCCAAGCAATACTCATCTCGCCTCTAATATCAACCCGTGACGGGTCGATCAAGGTTGCACCATCCGTCATCAGTTGCCAGGCGACTCGTTCTTGATAGTAGCGTTCAACCCTTGCCAGTTGCATTCGATCATTAACACCTAAAATTTCTCCTTCATCATCGCTCACTGCTGCGCTGACTGTAACACCATCGCTAACTGCTAACGCGATAATGTCGGTAAGGTAATATTCTTGTTGCGTATTGGCCGCATCAATACGCGGATAAGCTGAGCGAAAATATTTCGCTGGGACGGCCATTATCCCCGTGTTAATTTCTTCGATAGATAATTGTTCTAGGCTGGCATCTTTTTGTTCGATGATAGCAATAATTTTATTGTCGCTATTACGAATAATGCGGCCATAGCCGTCAGGGTCTTCTAATTCACAACTAAGTAATGCAATCGAACTGTTATTGCTCATTTGCAGCAGCTCATTTAAAGTTTGTGTTCGAATTAACGGTACATCGCCGTAGAGAACAAGCATCATGCTATCGCCATCGACATGCGGCAGCGCCTGTGCAACAGCATGGCCGGTGCCGCGTTGTTCGGCTTGCTCTACCCAGACGATGTTTTCATCGACAATAATTTGTTTGACCGCATCGCCGCCATGACCATGAACCACAATTATGGAATCAGGTTTTAACGAACGTGCGGTATCTACAACATGGGCCAGCATAGGTCGGCCAGCAATGGGGTGTGCGACCTTAGGTAAGCTGGACCGCATGCGCGTACCCTTGCCTGCGGCAAGAATAACGATTGTAAGCTTCATGGTGTTAGAACCGTTTCAACATAGGTATTGCTGAAACTATACCACGGGGGAAAGAAAGGGCAGCGATAGCAAACTTATCGCTGCGAGAACTTCTAATGACTACTTTAGCGCCTGCTCTTAAGACGCTTGAGGGCGCTAAGCTGAGCAACGGCTTGCGCTAATTCGATTTGCACCTGAGCGTAATCAATTTCAGTCGATCTGTCTTGCAAGGCGCGCTCGGCTTCTTCTTTGGCTTGGATCGCGGCAGCTTCATCAATGTCGTGCGCACGCACTGCTGTGTCGCTGAGTATGGTAACAGCGTGTGGCTGAACTTCGAGCATGCCGCCAGAGACGTAGTAAAAGTTTTCTTCGCCGTCTGGCGTAATCACGCGAACTTCGCCCGGCTTAAGTTGCGTTAAGAAAGGCGTATGACTAGGCAGTATACCGACCTCACCCATAATAGCTGAGGCAAAAACGCGCTCTGCGGGACCTGAAAAAATCGCTTCCTCAGCGCTGACTATATCTACATGTATGGTCGTGGCCATCAGTCTATGCCTTTATT
>CAYUKF010000085.1:0-7304 GCA_964445215.1 uncultured Thiotrichales bacterium | reverse complement strand
TGGCTAATGCTTCATCTGCACTTACCGTGCTAACACCCACCATTAAGCTCGCAGCCGCTGCTGCACTCACAATCCAACCTGCTTTCATGTTAATTTCCTCGTTTTTTTAAAACTTAGAGCCTTCATAAAGGTTCCGAACCAAGAATGGTTGATGCGAATATTAGGCTTTTTTCACTGAATCCATCCTGAACTATCTGAATAAAGCTAAATATATAGTGATATCAATGATTTCTGGCTCTTACACTACTTGCTGAGATATAATAGCAGCTCATAATTTCATATTACACAGCCTAGAATATACCCTAATGAATACCCTATGAGCACACTGAGTTACCGTGATGCCGGCGTTGATATTGAAGCTGGCAACTCTTTAGTTGAGCGTATCAAGCCACACGCAAAAGCGACTTTTCGGCCTGAGGTGCTTACTGGCCTTGGCGGTTTTGGCGCTTTATTTGAACTGCCTGTTGACCGTTACCGCAAACCAGTATTGGTTGCCGGCACCGATGGCGTAGGCACCAAGCTTAAACTCGCTATTGAAAGCCAACGCTATGATGGCGTCGGCATTGATTTAGTCGCCATGTGCGTTAACGATTTAATTGTTCAAGGTGCTGAGCCCCTATTTTTCCTCGATTATTACGCCACTGGCAAACTCAATGTCGATATTGCCAGCGCCGTTATCGCTGGTATCGCCGAAGGTTGCAAACTTTCTGGCGCCGCACTGATCGGCGGCGAAACGGCCGAGATGCCCGGCATGTACGCCAAAGGTGATTTTGATCTGGCTGGCTTTTGTGTCGGCATTGTCGAACGTGACGAGATTATTGATGGTTCCAGTTGTGCCGAGGGTGACTCATTAATTGGCGTAGCCTCCAGCGGCCCGCATTCAAATGGCTATTCGCTGGTTCGCAAAGTACTCGAAATATCAGGACAATCATTAGCTAGCCCATTTGAAAAGGGTACACTCGGCGATGCTTTGATGGCGCCAACCAAGATTTACGTCAAAACGATACTTGAATTACTGAAATTGCATCCAGTGAAAGCCATTTCACATATTACCGGTGGTGGCTTGACTGAAAACCTACCGCGAGTATTACCTAAAAACCTGACCGCTGAAATTGACCTTAATGCCTGGACAAAACCTGAGATATTCAATTGGCTATCGCAACAGGGCAATATCAGCAACGAGGAATTGTTGCGCACGTTTAACTGCGGTATTGGTATGGTGCTTTGCGTAGACGCTAACGATGAAGCTGCTGTACTAAAAAGCCTAGACCAACTAGGCGAACAAGCCTGGAACATTGGCCACCTTATTGAACGCGCCAACCAGCAAGGCGTTGCCTACGCGAATAGCTGATGGTGTCAGAAAACCACTTGCGCATCGTCGTACTCATCTCCGGCAATGGCAGTAACTTACAAGCCATCATTGATGCCAACCAAGCTGGCTTGCCCATCGAGATTTGCGCGGTCATCAGCAATCGCCCTAAGGCCTACGGTCTGCAACGAGCGGCTAACGCAGGGATCACGCATCATGTCATTGATCATACGCAATATACAGATCGCGAATCCTTTGATACGGCGCTTAAAATCGCCATAGACCGATACCAACCCAATTTTGTCCTGCTTGCAGGTTTCATGCGTGTCTTAACTACGGCGTTTGTCCGCAGCTATCGAGGCCGCATGCTAAATATCCACCCGTCTTTACTGCCGAAATACCGTGGCCTCAACACCCACGCCAAAGCGATTGCAGCTAATGACGCATACCACGGTGCCAGCGTCCATTTTGTTACAGAAACGTTAGACGGTGGGCCGGTTGTCGTTCAGGCAAGAGTGCCTATACTGGCTAACGACACAGTGGCAAACCTGTCACAACGTGTGCGGCAGAAAGAACACAAGATCTACGTTGAGGTATTGCATTGGCTTTGTCAGCAACGCCTGGCTTGGCAAGATGACAAACTCATGCTCGACGACAAACCATTGCTTCAACCTGTTGTTATAGGCGGAGGGCAAGCGAATGAAACAAAAATTCTTTAAAGTCTTTTTTTTCAGCTTACTGATTCTCGCAGTCAGCCCAGGCGTAATAGCGCAATCCAGTTTCCCCCTGCCAGTGGGCATGAATCTGGAGTACGTCTTCTATCGTGGCAACACCCAGATCGGTACTATGCAACGTACACTCACTCGCAGCGATGAAGATCATTACGTTTTAGAATCCAACGTCAAAGTCACTCACTTTTTCGCAAGACTATTCTTAAAAGGCATCGTCGAGCGGTCAACGTTTACCTTTGAAAATAACCGCGCCAAACCTTTACAATATTTGCATCATCGTAGCGGCAGTAAAAAATCGCGCAATCAAAATTTAAATTTCGACTGGGACACCGGACAGATTAGCGATACCGGGCAGGTGAGCGATAACAGCCAAGCAACGCCTTGGACCTTAGATATTCCGGCCAATACTGTCGATCGCCATCTTTACCAACTTAACGTCATGTTTGATATGCAAAATGAGCCCGCATCGCTGCAATACCTTGTCGTGGATAAAGGCAAGCTCAAAACCTATAACGTCGAAAACCTGGGCAGTGAAGCCATCGCCACACCACTTGGCGAAATCAACACCATAAAGCTGTTGCGTCAAACAGAAAAACGCTCAACAACGATTTGGGTCGCACCTGAATATAATTACCTGCCCGTACAAATTGAACAAAATGAAAAAGGCCAGAAATTCAGATCGGTGATCAAAAAGATCGACGGCTTAAAATAAGCCACGCCTCGTGCGTTAATCAACACTTCAAAATTTTGTCTAGCTTGCGTATAGTCAGACCATGGGCCACGCGTCACAAACGTCCGATCGACTCAACGATGAAACGTGTTTTGTTTCACTGCTACAATCTGTCGCTCTACAAGACACCGTCGCCTTTGAGACACTCTATAAAGCCACATCACGAAAACTATATGGTCTCGCCTATCGTATTACTTTAGACCACAGTCTAAGTGAAGAGGTTATCGGTGATACGTATTTGCAAATATGGCAGCAAGCTGTCAGCTTTAATCCCTCACGCGCTAGCGCTTTAGGGTGGATGATGATGTTATGCCGTAGCCGAGCCATTGATCTATTACGTAAAAGATCGCGCCAACTGTCACTACACACAGGGCAAGATGTTGTGTCACTTTTTGGCCAATCCAACGAAACCGATCAACCGTTTGATATTATCGACACTATGGAGTCTCACAGTGCGTTACACAAAGCCATGGCAACACTTGACAAAGAAGAAAGACAACTGCTGGGACTGGCGTATTTCCGTGATTACAGCCACAGTGAACTCGCGCAACTCACTGGCTTGCCACTAGGCACCGTCAAAACGAAATTACGCCGCAGCATCAAACAGTTATCGATACTCATCCCTTGCCGAAATCCTTCCTTGTCAAAACCCATTCCTTGCCATAACAAGGAGTAACAACAAAATGAGCAACAGCAAAAAACCCACGCACGCATCTCCTCTTGACGAGCAAACACTGGGTTTGCTTGGCGAGAACCAGGCTACTGTCGATGTGCCACAGGATCGTTTGGATAAGGTTTTTTCAACCGTATTAGGTCGTATCAATGCTGAGGAATTGGCTAAACAATCGGACTTTATCACTGTACGCGCGGATAGCGCATGGCAACAAATCGCACCACTAATTGAAAAGAAAGTATTATATCTTGATGAAAAAACCGGCACAGAAAGTTATTTGCTACGTGCAGAAGCCGGTGCTGAAACACCGGCACATGACCATGATAAACACGAACTTTGTCTGGTTCTCGAAGGCGATATTATCTACGACGATTTGACGCTTTATGCTGGCGATTATCACTTCGCAGCCATGGGCACAGCACACAGTACAGCGCGCACCTCACAAGGCACTGTCTGCTTCTTCCACGTGCACGCCTGAATAACACAGCGTTAATCTGCCGTTTCGAATTTTCATTTGAAATAATTCCACTTTTATTGAATCCAATCTCGACCTCACTGCGTAATTATCAGTAAAGAACCATCGTTACACACGGTTCTTTACCTGATCACAAAACAATACGGAGACTGGATCAATGAAAAAACACGCGTTTATTGTTAAAACACTGGCCGTATCGATAGCAACGATTGTTATCGGAGGTGCACTCACTGCCCAGGCATCAAGCCATCGGGAAGCGCCTTTTATTACGCAAAACCCGCAGGTTGACGGTACAGATTTCTATCTATTTCGCAGTTATGAGCCGGGCAGGGAAGGCTTTACCACCCTGATCGCCAACTACTTTCCATTGCAAGACGCTTACGGTGGCCCGAATTATTTCAGAATGAACCCTGAAGCAGTTTATGAAATACACATTGATAATACGGGTGACGCAGTGGAAGATATTACCTTCCAATTCCGCTTTGATAATATTCTCGCCAGCAGCGGCATCACATTACCGATATTCGGTCAAGATATCGCCGTACCCGTAAGCAATATCGGCGAAGTTTCTTCATCTGATAGCAGTGCGCTGAACGTCGCAGAGTCCTATACCTTGACCATGGTACAAGGTGATCGGCGTACTGGCACGGCCACCCCTGCCATTAACTTGACCGCAGGTGGCGGTAGCACAAGCTTTGGCAAGCCTTACGACAACGTCGGTAATAAGACCTTCAACAGCGAAAGCTACGCTGATTATGCCAACACCTTCATCTTTGATATTAATTTAAGCGCATGTCCTGCCGGTGCTCAAAATGGCCGCGTCTTCGTTGGTCAACGCAAAGAATCCTTTGCCGTCAATCTTGGTGAACTCTTTGACCTGGTCAACACTAACCCGCTCGGCCCGATTGATGGTGAGGTGAATATCCTTGATGACAAAAATATCACCAGCCTGACCCTGGAAATACCGACTGCCTGTTTAACCAATAGTGGCGCAGTAGACACCATTGCCGCCTGGCAAACTGCAAGCCTGCCCCAGGTCACGGTGCTTGATCCAAGCCCGACTTTTGACAACCCCGCTGTTTACGGTGGCGCTTTTACCCAAGTATCACGATTAGGTATGCCCTTGGTGAATGAAGTAGTCATCGGCCTGCCTGACAAAGACCGCTTTAATGCCAGCGAACCCAAAGACGATGCGCAGTTTTTGATTTATGCCACCAACCCGACATTCCCTGCCATCATTGAAATTCTATTCCCTGCCGTTATGGCGCCAACCGTAGCAGGCCGCCCGGACCTGGTCTCGGTATTTTTACAAGGGCTACCGGGTGTTAACCAGGATGGCAGTGTCGGTGATATGTTACGGCTCAACACGACTATTCCCGCTACAGTACTTGCGAGCCAGAATAACCTTGGCGTCGCCGCTGGCGACAACGCCGGGTTCCCCAACGGACGCCGCCCAGGTGATGATGTTGTGGATGTCGTACTGCGTGCTGCAATGGGCGTGCTCTGCCATCTCGGTCTTGGACTGTGTAATCCAGCTGATGCGCCAAGCGGCTTATTAGCCTTCACCGATGGCGCGCTTCAGCAAGCGGCGCAATTTGATAACGCCTTCCCGTATCTAACCACACCCGTGCCTGGCGCACCAGCCAATTAGGGAGACAGCATGATGACGACCTACAATAAACACCTGGCAATACTCGCGATCACTCTGCTTATGACAGCATGCGGTGGTGGTAGCAGCAACAATAACGCCCCAGCACCAGGCATCACGCTTGGATCTATCGCTGCACAAGCTGCCAATAGCGATGCTGTCGCTATCACTGATAACCAAACTCTCGTCAACGACATTACGGCAATATTTGGTGATGCCAATAGCGAGCCTGTCGAAGTTGAAGCGGGTGATACGGTGCAAGATGTTATCACCCGCGCTGGCGGCTAGTTAAGTGCTTGCATCTGCAATCAATCGTTGGGGGCATTTATATGCCCCCTTCTTTGTTTTGCTGTTTCCGCTATGGGCAAGTGCTGCGCCGTTTACACCGCAAGATGACGACGTCATTTTGGCAACACTGCCCAAGACACAGCTTTTTCAAAATAGTGAAGTCGATAACTTACGCCAACAACTAAAAAACACGCCTGACAATATAGACGTGGCAACACAACTTGCTACGCTCTATATTCAGACAGGTCGCAGTGAATCCGACCCACGCTATTTTGGCTATGCCCAATCTGTATTATCGCCTTGGTGGCAACAACAAACCCCGCCCGCCAAAATTCTCTTTCTGCGGGCAAACCTCCATCAAGGCTTGCATCACTTTGACAAAGCAGAAACCGACTTAAAACAATTGATACAACTGAACCGCAGGGATCAACAGGCCTGGTGGTTGCTGGCAACCATTTATATGGCTCAAGGCAAACATAAAGCAACCGAGGCAAGCTGCACGATACTGAATAAAATCAGTCATCAAGCCATCACCACGCTTTGCTATGCCATGCTTTGGAGTCGCACGGGCAACGCTGAAAAAGCCTATAAAATCCTTCGACTGCAAATACCGCAACTTATTGCAAACCCCACGCTACAAACCTGGGCTATTACCTTGCAGGCTGAAATTTCGACTCAACTAGGTCAGGCTAAGCAAGCAGAAAAAGATTTTCAACGCGCCTTGTCGCAAACGGCAAGCGACCCTTACTTACTCAAGCTCTACGTCGATCACCTGTTATTACAAGAAGAGTATGCGCAAATAATGACGCTGACCAAAGACTGGAAGCATGACTTAGCACTGGCAATCAGAGCAACTATTGCTGCCGACAAAATGGGCGACAAAAAAACCTTTAATCAACTCAAGACCCAGCTGCGCTCCACCTTTGAGCTAGAGCGCCTACGCGGCAGTAAGCTTCACCAACGTGAAGCCGCGCTCTATCAACTCGAGATTGAACGCGATGCAAGCACTGCTCTAGCACTCGCCTTCGATAACTGGCGCGTACAAAAAGAACCAGAAGATGCCACCATATTACTCAAAGCAGCCACGCTTACCAACGACACCGATAGCATTATGCTTATACGCGATTGGCTGCAAGAAACTCAGTTGCAGGACACGCGCATTGATGCAATATTAAACAACAAGAAACTCACGTGAGACAGTGGCAACACATTATTAGAGACCTTTGCACGATAAGTATTTTTTGTCAGGACAAGGCAAAAATAGTCGAAAAAGCGCAGTTTACTCGTGTAAATGAGCATTCTAAGACTATTTTTAACGCCGTCATGGCGAAAAAGACGACTCGTGCAAAGGTCTCTATTATTGTATTGCTGCTAACACTTAGTGCGCACGCCTATGCGCACAAACCCAGCGATAGCTTTCTATCAATCGAGCAGCAATCCGATCAGATTT
>CAYUKF010000084.1:2762-7321 GCA_964445215.1 uncultured Thiotrichales bacterium | reverse complement strand
TCGGCAGTGTATTTATTGCACTGTAAGTCAGGCGGGCGCAGCTCAAAAGCGCTTAAGGTAATGCAGAACCTGGGTTTTGGAAGTGTTTACCATCTTGATGGTGGGTTTGACGCATGGAAAGAGGCAGGCTTGGTTGTTAGCTAGCTACAGACTTGGTTGTAGTGACGTTGTTATCGTGTTGATAGAGGGTTGTTAGATGCAAAAGCAGTTAGTCTCAATTTTTCTCCTATTTTCTTTATGTATTACAAGTGCAGCAATGGCAGATCATGTCAGCGACGACGAGGTCGATGACATCCTTTTGACTAAGGGACATGCGCGTATGATTGTTTCTGTCAGTGGTAGTAGTGTTGAAATTGAGCTTTATACACCAACCATTAACGTACTGGCTTTTGAGGGTATGCCAGGCAATGAATCTCAGCAAGCAGAATTTGATGAAACAGTCGCTTGGCTTACGGAAGCAGACAATGTATTCACTGTAGCTGATGCAGCAAAGTGCACAGTAATTGTTGCAGAAGTAAACTTCTCAATTATTGATGGTAAAGCCCAAGCGGATAAAGCAAAGCTTGTTGAGTTTGACGCTTATTATGTGCTGGAATGTCAGGAGCCATCAGAACTTGATCAAATCACTATTAACTTGTTCGAAAAATATTCTGCGGTTAAAGAAATTTTTACCAAGAGACAAGGCACAGGTAAAATTAAACGTGGAAAATTAAGTTCAACGAATACTAGTATTAGCTTGCAATAAGGTATTTTTAGATCGCAATCACCTTTAAGGTGGATGCGGCACTAGTGGGTATAGGGTTTAGTAGGGTGCATTTCTTATGAAGGGTTAATGCTATGCCAAAGAAGCAATTAAATTGGCATAAGTCCGGCAGTTTGTCTGGTTAGGAAAACGGCAATGCTTGCAGGTATTAAAATAAGCATGCCAAGTTTTATGATACGCATTATGCTGAATTGATAACGCCACTCAAATAGCATTGCTATTAACGGAATGCTTGCTAGAGCAATTAATGCCTGCCACGGTACTTTGGCATATAAAACAGAAGCAATACCGATGAGTGAGCACAATACGACAACAGGAAAATAAAACCCCGCGCCATGGTCAACACGCTTGGCAAGACCATAAAATGTGATGGCAGCCGCGCTTGCGCCAACGGCGATAGCCAGTTCACCAAGCAATGGTGAAGCGCCAATTAAGGCGCATAGGCCTGTGGCAATTGCCAGTATGGTTGCAGAAACACTGGTGGCGATATCTTCATCACGCATTTGGTGAAATGCGAAAGTTAGCCATAAGGCATAGATGCCGGTTGAGCTGGCGAGGATAACTTGTTGCCAGATATCGACATGTATGAGTTTTGGCCATATCAGCCAGCCAACGGCAGCGATGGCAAGAATAATCAGGGTATGTTGTCTGGTCTTAGTAGAGAATAATCGCTGTGCGATGAGTCCTACTATAACAGCGCATGCTCCTAAAATAACCAGTTTTTGAGGGCTGCCAAGCGGACTTAATTTGCCACCAACAGCGAGCCAGGTTGCCGCAAAAAATCTGCCATCAAGGATTAGCCAGGCTGCCACAAAATAAGCAATAGCAAAAACCAGTGTTGACCACCAGAAAAAGCGTTTTGGCAGAATTACACCAGCAATGAGCGCAATAATAAAAGGCACGATCACCGCCTCTATCACGGAGTGATTCAGTAGTTCATTTTGAAGTAACGCTTACATCAAATATCCATTTGGTTTGTTTTAGTGTACTGATTATGGTGTTGATGGTAACCCGATTGGGCGAGCATTTTGTTGTGTATTTTGGAGTAATTTTTGTGCTGGTGTGCTATTTACGATTTTTCATATAGAAAAGCTCCTAATATAAATATCAGGAGCTTAATTTGTCTAGTAATTAACTAAGGCACCTCTGAATAATTCATGGAACGCGACCTTGCACCTAAAATCTTCCAGCTCTTCGTTGCTAATCTTGCCACCCCAAGACTCGGTTTTGTCCCCCCTTGAGGGGGGAGTACTTCCTCAGGAATGCTACCGTATTCCCTCAGCGCCTGCCCCCGTGAAAGCGTGGGGGCGCAATAGCCCCACTATTGACTGCGCCCCGGAGGAAGTGTACCCCTCAAAGGGGTATTGAAAAGAACCCTTGGGGTACAATTTGCGCCTCGATCTGAAAAATTTTAGGCACAATCTCGCTGTCCCAAAATTAATCAGAGGCTCCTTAAAAATTAACTCTTAGTCTTTCACTCGCAGTAACATATTTTCGATGCTGCCACGGCCAGCCTCAGGGTCGGCGTCGGGCTTATTCATCAAAACCGTAATACCGCCACGCATTGCCGAGCTCATATTGTGATCGACAATGGCGTTGTTAGTAGAACGGCCAGCGGGCGAAACAATATCGTAGCTGGCTGAACCTGACACCGGAACCAAATGTGTTTGCATATCGTAGAGGATATTTTTAGGGCTACCGTTAATGTAAACACGATCCCATATGCCGGCTATAGGATGCATGCTTGCAACGTTATTGATGTTGGCATTGACATAATGGATCCGCACCAACTCACCAGGCTTTGATTGCAAGACTAACGTTGCGTCTGAGTCATGCACAGGGCTGTAGTGAAAGGCTTTGCCGTTGATGAGTGTTTTTGACCAGCCAGTATTCTCCATCATACCGTCGATATTAAGCGGGTCTGGCCAAAACTGCGATTGAACGATGAAATATTCACGATCAGGTTTTGGAAAGTCTTTGCTAAAGCCTTCTTTAGGATCAACCATAATAACGCCGAACATGCCACGTGATATATGCATTGGCATTGGGCTGGCACCACAGTGATAGAGGAATAGACCGGCATAGTTTGCTTCAAAGGAAAATGTTTTGGATTCGCCTGGGTTAACGCCACTGAATTCATCGAGCACATCGACGATAGCAGCATGAAAATCCATAGAATGGACGAAGGCATTCGTTGCTGGGTTGATGAGAGTGAATTCAACAATATCCCCCTCAGTCACGCGAACAGTAGGCCCTGGCATGGTGCCATTAAAGGTCATAGCGGCATATTTGATTTTTCCAGCATTATCGATTTCAATTTCATTCTCCATCGCAGTCATGGTGATTTGATGGATTCGCTTGCCCTCTTTCTCAATGACCTTATGGCTGTAATGTTCATCAGGTTGATGCTCTGGGCTCGCTTGTACTCGAGATGAATAAGATGAAAAAAATGCGATTGACATTAGCAATAGCATTGTTATTACTGATTTGATCGTTGATAGCGCATTTGTACGTAGAGTTAGCATAGCCTGTGCTCCTTTAGCAGTGTAAATATATAAGATATATATAATATATATCTTATATTGCTAGTATTTAAAATCAAAGTCAAGGCAGCAATACAATTACGATCTGGAAACGTATAATAATGCCAGAGACTAGCTTACTGGTACCGCTGCAATGCAATTAACCCAATACACGGATTATTCGCTTCGTACTCTCATTTACCTTGGGCTGCGCCGCGATCGGTTGTCTACTATTACTGAAATAGCAGAGAGCTATCAAATATCTCGCAATCATTTGGTGAAAGTTGTGCATCAACTTGGCGCACAAGGGCTAATTGATACAGTGAGAGGCAAAGGCGGCGGTATTCGTCTCGTGAGCCGGCCGGATGAAATTAATATTGGTGATGTAGTAAGACGCTTTGAGAACTTGACATTGGTAGAGTGTTTCTCTGATAACGATAGTTGTGTAATCAGTCCTTCATGCCGCTTGCGCAGTGTGTTACAAGAAGCAATGCGTGGTTTTATGGATGTGTTAGATCATTACACACTGAAAGATTTGCTTGCCAATCAGAAAAAAATGAAAAACTTACTCAACGTGGTGGGTTAACTGAGCCAGCAAATTTTTCATTAAGGATTGTGATGTCGAGTAGTGTTCTTTATTGCTTGTGATGGTTGTGGCATTTTGAATAAACTGACCAGAAACCAATTCATGCCCGCAGGCGTTAACAATATTGTTAACGCTGGATGGCGTCATTTCTAAATGAAATTGTAATGCCAGAACGCGGTCGTTAAAACTGAAGGCCTGATTTTTGCAAGCTTCACTCGATAGTAATTGTATCGCTCCCCTAGGCAAGTCAAATGTATCACCATGCCAGTGTAACGCGGTAAAACGCTTAGGCAGATATTTATCAAAAACGCTAGTGCTATCCGTTTTTCCGCTATCAGTTTTCTTTAGATCGAACCAGCCAATTTCTTTTTGTGTGTTGGCATAGACTTTTGCGCCTAAAGCGTCCGCAATGAATTGTGAGCCAAGGCAAATACCGAGCACGGGTTTCTTATCCTTAATGGCTTGTTTGATAAATTTTCGTTCTAGTTTTAGCCATGGATATTGGTGGTCATCATAAATACTCATTGGGCCACCCATGATAATCAATGCATCAAATTCATTTTGTTGTGGCAGGCGACTATCCTGGTAAAAATTCGTGGTGCTGACTTGGTGCGTAGTCTGCTCAAGCCAATCGCCTATATAGGCTAGATCTTCAAATGGAACATGTTGCAGGGTATGAATACGCATA
>CAYUKF010000084.1:1424-2662 GCA_964445215.1 uncultured Thiotrichales bacterium | reverse complement strand
TAGCCACCGTAACGCCAGCGTGTGCCATCTTTGGTATCTTCAAGTTCAATATTGGCGGCAGTCAGCTGATTGCGAATTTCATCGGCACGGGCATAATTTTTTGCTAATTTTGCGTTATCACGTTCTGCAAGCAAATTATTGATGCTTGTTTCATCCAAGTCGCTGGCAGCGTTAGCACTTTTAAAGTAGGCATCTGCATCGCGTTGCAGTAATCCCAGTAAATAGCCACTGTTAATAATACGCGCCTTAAGTTTGGCTTTTTGGTCAGGGTTGGTCGATTTATTTAGCTGATGCGCGCATTCTTGCAGCGCACTAATGGCCAGAGGTGTATTGAGGTCATCTTCTAGTGCATTTTGCACCTTGCTATCAATAGTATCAGTGTCTGCTGCGCTTTGTTGGCAAGTGCGTAAGGCTTGATAGATCGAATCAAGTCGATTACGTGCTTGGACAATTAAATCTTCGGACCAATTCAATGGTGAACGGTAATGTGTTGAAAGTAATGCAAGGCGAAGCACTTCGCCATCATGATCTTTTAGCAAGGCATGAACCTGGCGTACATTACCGATTGACTTCGACATTTTTTCTTCATCGATGGTGATATAGCCATTATGTATCCAGTAACGCACATATTGCTCGTTGTCGGCACAGCAACTGCCTTGGGCTAATTCGTTTTCATGATGCGGAAAGGTTAAGTCTTGGCCACCACCATGAATATCAATGGTGCCGCCAAGGTGTTTGCGAACCATTGCTGAACATTCGATATGCCAGCCAGGTCGGCCACGACCCCAGGGGCTATGCCAGCCCGGGGTATCGTCATCGGAGGGTTTCCACATAACGAAATCAGCGGGGTGTTTTTTATAGGGTGCAACCTCAACACGGGCACCGATAATCATGTCATCTAATGAGCGTTTTGATAATTGTCCATAACTTTTATTAGAGGGAATATGAAACAGTACATGGCCTTCGGCTTCATAGGCATGACCGCGCTCAATCAATGATTCAATCATAGTGATCATTTCATCAATATTGTCGGTTGCTAAGGGTTCTAATGTTGGCTTTTCATTGTAAAGCGCTGTTAAATCATTGTGATAGATTTTGATAAAACGTTTTGCTAGCGTGGCAATGTCTTCGCCATTTGTTTTTGCAGCGGCAATAATTTTGTCATCGATATCAGTGATATTGCGCGCGTAAATGACGTTTTTATAATGTTGTTTTAAAACGCGGTTAAGCACATCAAA
>CAYUKF010000084.1:0-1324 GCA_964445215.1 uncultured Thiotrichales bacterium | reverse complement strand
AGAAGTTGTCTCTTTGGTCACGGTCAAGCCTACAAAAACGGTATAGTATATAGTATAGATTCAACTATATCGGCGCTACGTCTTGTCTTAGTCGGCGCCACAGCAACTTGGGAGCCTGAAATGAGTTCATTGTTGATTGTTAATGCCACTCTGGTTAATGAAGGGGAGAAATTTCCGGCCGACGTCTATTGTAAAAATGGACGTATCGAAGAGATTGGTGCGGCCTTAACGCACCGCCAGGCCGATACCATAATCGATGCCAAGGGTAAATTACTTATCCCTGGAATGATTGATGGCCAAGTCCATTTTCGCGAACCCGGCTTGACCCAAAAAGGTGACATGGCGACTGAATCACGCGCGGCCGTGGCGGGTGGCATTACCAGCTTTATGGAAATGCCCAACGTTAATCCGCTAACAATTAATTACCAAGCCTTGGAAGATAAATATGCACGAGCCAACGACCGTGCCGCAGCTAATTTTGCCTTCTATTTGGGTGCGACCAATGACAATCTTGAAGAGATACAGCGACTACCTAAAAACACCGCCTGTGGTATTAAAATATTTATGGGTGCCTCGACCGGCGATATGCTGGTCGATGATGAGCAAGCGTTAGAAGGTATTTTTGCCGAAGCATCAATTCTGGTTGCGACCCACTGTGAAGACACGCCGACAATAAAACGCAACGAAGCACTGGCACGCCAGAAATACGGCGACAATATACCGATTGCCATGCACCCCAAAATTCGCTCGGAAGAAGCCTGTTATTTATCATCATCATTAGCCGTATCGCTAGCAAAACGTTTTGGTACCAAGTTACATGTTTTGCATCTTACGACAGCTAAAGAGCTTGGGCTGTTTACGTCAGGTGATGTCATAGACAAGCAAATCTCACTCGAAGCCTGCGTTCATCATTTGTTTCTATCAGAAGAGGACTACGCGACAAAAGGTAATGGTATTAAGTGTAATCCAGCGATTAAGCGTGCTGAAGATCGTGCTGCCTTATTGGCGGCGGTGAATAGCGATATTATCGATGTTATCGCTACCGATCATGCGCCGCATCTGGCAGAAGAAAAAGCCGGACCGTTTATGCAAGCGCCTGCCGGTTTGCCTTTGGTGCAACATGCACTGCCGATTTTGTTTGAGTTTTATGCTGATGGGTTTATGTCGGTAGAAACTATTGTTAAAAAAACCAGTCACAATGTTGCGCAACGTTTCAATGTCGTTGATCGTGGCTTTATTCGTGAGGGTTATTGGGCCGATTTAGTGCTTATTGATACCGAAAGGTCGCAACTCGTCAGCGCTGATAATATTTTATATAAATGTG
>CAYUKF010000083.1:1866-7440 GCA_964445215.1 uncultured Thiotrichales bacterium | reverse complement strand
TGCTACGTGCCCTCGGGGTGCTACGTGCCCTCGGGGTACTGTGATCTTTAAAACGAATTGGAGCGATTTTAGCCAGCGCAAAACAATCATAACTTGTTCAGGGCTTCCCTAAATAACAAAGCGGTGAGTGACTCAATAATCCCTTATAACTGCCAGCATCTTACTCTTCTCAGAGCTTACACTCCAAGAATTTTTATTGCCAACAGATCCTAGTCTTCTACTAGTCGAAAATCCATATCCATAAAGTCACCGCTATTATCCCATTCGTTACCCCAGGCATCGACTTGGATATGCTCAGCGCTGATTTCTTCCATTTCATCAAGCAGGAAATCCTCGGATTCCATCGCTATCTCACTACTTTGCTTCTCTTTTGGTGCAGATTTCATCACGTTACTCCCGATGTTAACCGTGGTCGCATGACCCACCAGATACGCTGCTGACCACCCTAAGAGCGGCTAGTTTTAGCCGCAAAACAAGGTGTCACGCTACACTTAGAATATCGACCTAGTACGGAGTAACTTTAAAAGGGAATCACAGCTAAAACAGTCAAAAAACGTGCTATAGCGCACACATTTTATGCTAGGAGAACTCTGAATAGAATTATTCTTTATTCTTTCATAAATGTAACAAACAAAGCTCTATCTGCATTTTTCACCACTGTTCGTAGCGAAACAAATCAAGGATGCGCGCCAAGCAGTTTGGCGCGTATTACTGGGCTTTCGCAGTAAAATGGTGGCGAGAAATACAAACTAACCATTCGCCCAAAAATTCGTTCAAACGCCGTTTCTCGCGTTTATTAAACATATTGGGGTTAGGGTAGTCATATTCAACCTTGAAACGACTGTGGTTTTGATAAGCTAAAACTTCCGCCACCGCAGCGTCGTGATATAAGCGTACTGTCATTTCCGCTGTTGGCACCAGCTTTGAACATACACTCCAATCCGCCGTTAAACACACCACACTGGTGTAAGGCGTTTTCTCAAGTAACTGGCAGCCAAAACCATCACACCCTGCAAATTCAAGCCGACACCTTAAGCTCGCTTGCCGCAGCGCGGGCAACAGAACCATAAGTCGCTCATAATTATCATCGTAGACTTCAAGGGAGGCGTAATATTCAACGTGCCCTTGGGGTGCAATGGCACAACCACGTACCTCCATGCTTTCACGAAGCCTGCCACGTGATCTTGGGATGCAATACTTATTCATTCCATAACCTAATAAATCAACATAGGGATTTTTACGCTCCCTTTACTCCTATAGTCTAGCGACCAATTGCAAAAAAACTTTTCCTCACCTTGCTAATACAATAAAAAACAATCTGAAAAAACGTCATTGTTATTCTCATCCTGATAATGACAATATCATAGATAACGACAACTTATACGCTATCTATTAAAGGGCGCTTCTACGTGTACTTAAGTCGATTTAGCTTTATACTAGCTCCACTATGAAACCATCACGCGCTGTAATAATAACCCTGCTTGCCGCTGCCTTGGCTGGCATTACTACCACACTCTACCAGTGGCTTGCTCTGCTAACACTGCGCAATAGTGGTGAAAAACCACTATGCGCAGTCAATGAAACACTCAATTGCAGTGCTATTTGGGACTCTGCTTTATCAACCAACATCCATCAATTTAGCAGCATCCCTGTTGCTGGTTGGGGTTTAATTTGGTCTGCTTTAATAATAGTATTTACTATCAAACTATTATTAGATAACCAAAAAAATCGTGATGATTCACTATCACGTTCGGCGCTACGCGTTTGTGCTATTGCAGCTATCGCCAGCACCATTGCACTGATTATCTATAGCTTATCGCTACAAGTGTTTTGCCTAAGCTGCATTGTTTTTTATGTGATTGTTGCCACCATCGCCTTTGTTATCTTTATCAAATTAAAAGGTGGCGGCACTAAAATACTTGCTGGCAGTGGCGCTGCCCTAGCACTGACTATAGTGTTAGCCTTGATATTGTTCATTCCAGGGAAAAACACACCCTTATACCCCGAGGGCACGTTGCACTCTGTGTTGAATAGCCCGATTATGGCAGGCAACAACAGCGCTCATGCTGAATCTAACACGATAAATTCAACTGAAAATAATGACAAACTAAAACAATTCATAGCAACTCAAGCTGAAGAAACACTACAGGCAATGAGTGATTTTCTTGCTGAATACCGTGATGCCAAGACAATTGATCATGAAGCTGACTCTCACCGCTTATCCTTTGGTAGTGAACAAAGCCCAGTCAAGATCGTCGAATGGTTAGAAATTACCTGCCCACACTGTGCTCAACTGAGCCAGCAGCTTGCTAGCATTAAAAATTCGACAAGCACGAATGACTGGTCATTAGAAACACGTTATTACCCGCTAGACAGTGAGTGCAACCCTAATATGTCGCGTAGCCGTAACAATGGCGTGAGCTGTCTGGCAGCAAAGTCACTGATCTGCCTGAGTGACGATAAAGACAAAGCATATAGCATTCAGGAAACCTTCTTCGCCAACCAAAAACAACTAAATACCGACATGATGCGCGATATCATTCGTGACCACAAAGTCGATATGATTAAGCTGGCTGCTTGCATGGAATCAGCAGCGACAGCAAAAACGCTGGCAACTGATATCGCTATGGCACAAGATCATGGTATTACCGGCACACCACTGCTAGTCATGAACGGCCGTAAGCTTGCCGTTATGCCGCACTTGATTTACAGTTTAATTTTAAGTGGTGGTAATGATGCTGCCGCAGAGTTTACGCAACTGCCTAAAGCAAAACCTATTTCGCATGAAGGGCATGACCACTAAGGGAGCCTCTGATTAAGCCCACTTTTTCCGCAAGCGCACTCTGTTTAACTGTAGCCATTGCAAACTAATCACAGCTGGCGCACTGCATATTTTTCCTGTATTGAGCGCCATAACAGTTTCATCGTAAGAAGCGATATGGATACGGATATCTTCACCCTCATCAGCCAAACCCGCATAATCATGGTTGATTGTTGAAATATCAACTTTACCACAATAGATTTGGCTGGCTTCCGAACTACCGCCAGGGCTGACATAGACTTTACTAATCGATTCAAGCTCAGTCAGCACACAGCAAGCCTCTTCATCTGCCTCGCGGTGGGCAACGTCTTCATCCGTCTCACCGTCTTCTACCATGCCAGCAATGATTTCCAATAACCAGGGGCTATCACTAGCCATAGCGCCCATGCGAAATTGCTCAATCAATACAACTTGGTCTGTTCGTGCATCATAAGGTAAAACCGCGACGCTATGACCACGTTCAAACAGCTCAAAGTCACGCGCTTCACTCCACTCACCATCAAAACGTCTGTAACGCAATTGGTAAGCATCAATACGAAAGTATCCTACATAAGCTGGGCTTATGTTCAGTATTTCAACATCTTGCCGACCAAGCTTTCTTGTTTCCAACCTTTTCATTCCTTTCAGTTTTTTATTTTTATCCAAATGATATCTGCCTCATTATTGCCAATATTACTTCATCAAGGTCACTCGCACATTCGATTTTTACTTTTTCTCGTTGTCACGCTTCTGCGTGGCAATGAGAAAAAAAGTTTAGGTGGCTAAAGTTACTATCTAAATAGCCGTTATCTTAGTTAAGGAATTTCTGATATGTCATGGATGGTTATCTTGCGATCAAAATATTCAGCTTCTGCCTCACCTAAAGTACCTACTCTCGGTGAACCTGAATATTTTAACCTGTAATCTAATACTCCCAGAAACATCAGAGGTTCCTTAAGAAATTAGACGCTCGTACAAAACCAAGGAAGACGGTAAGGATGCCGTAATCGTAACTGGAATGTTGCAATGGCGATTCGGATGACGCCATATTTGGTACTAGCAACCACAGGCTATAGTGACACGGATGTCACTATAGCTCTGTATTTACAACTTCCTGATGCTATAGCTTAAATCACTGGCCAAACTAGCATTGTCTGCATGGGTAATCACTGTCGTTACTGATTTTTCTGGATCGAGATAAGACTCGGTAACACGTTTAAGATCGTCCAATGTCACATCAAGTATGCGCGCACGCACCTGCTGTCTAAATGCCGCATCACGATCAAATAATTCAGCATGAAAAGCACCCTTGGCTTCACCTGCGGGCGAACCCGGCTTATCAATCGAGCCAATAACACCTAATATGGCTTCTTCTAGCTGGCGCTCATCATGCTTGTTCTGCAAAACCCAAGAAATGGCCTTGTCAAAATCATTCAGTGTTTCGACTAAACGTGGATCACGATAAGAATAAAAACGAAACGTCGCCGAATCAGCATCATAAGATGCGCCACCACCATAAGCACCGCCTTGCTCGCGCACTGCGGTATGTAAATAACCATTACGCATGAAACCAGACAATACAGATAAGGCCGCTGCATCATCATGCGCAATCGGCACAGCCTGATAAGCACGAGCACAGAAATTAACCTGTGTATTAGTCAGCCAAAATTCGCCTCGCGTTTCTAACAGTGCATTTTCTACTGGCGCTAAACTCAGCGCTGGGTGTGCTTGGCTGGCATTATCAATACTTTGCCATTGTGATGACAGAGCGTCTAATAATAAATCTCGTTGCTCTGCCTCGCCGACAAGCAGGAACTGCCTAGGTGCTGCGATAATCTTTTGATGCAGTGTAGCGAGCTGTTGTAATAAGGCATTAAGCGCCTTATTGTCATCCAAGCTATCGTCGCCCAGACTATCGTCCAAAGTCTTCAAATTACTTAAACCAACCAGACCTTGCATCGTGTGTTGTAAATTAGCGATGGGGCTAAAAGCTGCGCTGGCTGCCGTCATGGCGAGGCTATGACCACGACCAACAACACCTTGCTCGCGACGCAAGCGCATTTGGCTCATCAATTCGCGAATGCGTGATGTTTCATCAAAGCGCGCAGCAAGAAAACTTTGTTTTAATAGTTGTGTCAGTTCCGCATAATGACGCACCAAGGCCTTGCCCGACATAACTAAATAACCTTTGGCATTCGCTGCATCATCCGTCGCACCACGGATGGTGCTGTAAGCACTGACACCACCACTGACTTTTGATTGCCATATTTGCGCCGCCAGATAATCCAGTTCGCCACAACCCAGCTCTGGTAATAACGCGCTGTAATAAGGCAATATCGCCAGCTCTTCTGCATTTAAATCAGGCAGCGCCGTGACAATTTCTTGATAGGCAATACCGTTAGTGCCCTGGCTATAATAACGTAGCGCAGCATTACCAATTTTTAATTGTTCACCTTGAGGAATATGAATGCTAGCAGGGACATCTTCAATGCCGACCTTAGGTAAAATACCAGGGTCATCTTGCTGCAATTGGCGTTCCGCCAACTTGGCTGCCATATCGATAACATTACTTTTCTGCGTTGCGGTCAATGATTGCTTAAGGTGTTCGAGCTTAGCTGCTTGCGCCTGGTCACGACGTTGGATTAATTGTGGATCAGGCTTTAATGTCAAACGCACACGATGCGCATTATCCAGCAAATGTTGATTAATCAAGCGACTAACAAAATCAGGCGCTTTGATTTCCTCTCGTAATTTTTCTAACGCAGGGTCCAGAT
>CAYUKF010000083.1:0-1766 GCA_964445215.1 uncultured Thiotrichales bacterium | reverse complement strand
ACAAAATCAGGCGCTTTGATTTCCTCTCGTAATTTTTCTAACGCAGGGTCCAGATTCAACATTGCCACCGGATCACCGCCATGCACCGCGCTAGACAGGCCTTCCAACATCAACTGCAAACCATAAGGAAAGCCGTCACCACCGACTTCACGTTGGCCCAGCTCTAACTGATGTAATACTGCCTCGATACGATCCTGCTCTATGCCCTTGTCAGCGACCTCTTTGAGTACCGACAATATAAGATCTTCTACTGCTTGTGCATTTTCAGGTTTGGCACCTTCAACACCGCAGACAAATGCCATCTCGCGGTTGGAATCTTCCAAACCACACAACGGTGATGGCGAGCCACCCAAATCCGTCGTCTCCAGCGCACGGCGCAAGGGTGAGGCACTGTCATCAAGCAATAAGCTGCTCAACAAATTGGCACGTAACACATCTTGCAGATTTGTGCTATTGCCAAGCAACCACGCCAGCACAATATGTGTACGATCACCTTCGGCTTCATCTGCTGGTAGCGGATAGGACTCTTCGACAACAACGGGCGAGAAATAACGCTTTTCATCCGCAACGCCAATATTATGATCAAGATGCTCAAAACGTGACAACACACGATCTTGAAATATCACTTGGTGCTGCGCTGCAGGGATATCACCATACGTCATGAACACCGCATTACTTGGATGATAATGGCTTTGATAAAATGACTTAAGATCGTCGTAACTTAAATCAGTAATATGATCAGGGTCACCACCACTGTTGTAATGATAGGTGGTGCTTGGGTACAAATATTTAGTTAGCGTATGCCATAAAGTGCTGGCCACTGAACTCATCGCCCCCTTCATTTCGTTAAAGACAACACCCTTGTAAACTAGTTTTGACGACGAATCATCAGGTGATTCAAATTCAACACGATGGCCTTCTTGTAAAAAATCCAGCTTGTGCAAACGTGAAAAAAAGACCGAATCGAGATAAACATCCAGCAAATTAAAAAAATCTTTACGGTTTTGACTGGCGAAAGGATAAGCTGTCCAATCGCTGCTGGTAAAGGCATTCATAAAGGTATTCAGCGAACGCCGAATCATCATAAAAAACGGATCACGTACCGGGTAACGCTCACTACCACAGAGCACGGTATGCTCCAACATATGCGCCACGCCCGTTGAATCCATCGGCACGGTACGTAGCGCGACCAAAAATACATTCTCGGGGTTATCACTAACAATATGGTAATGCAGCGCACCCGTGACACTATGTCGGTACTCTTCTACGGTGACATTGAGCGATTCAATATCCTCACTGCGTAGCCATTCGAAACCTAAATCGATTGCCTGTCTATCAGCCACTGTGGTCGACATACCTACCCCTTAACATTTGGTATTAATTTAAGGAGCCTCTGATTAATTCTGGGTAAATTAATCAGAGGCTCCTTAAAGCCCTTGCGTAACAATTGAGCACTATCCCATAAACCTTAACTATATATGGCCATAGACTGAAAAAATCTAGTAGGAAAATGCTTATTTGCACACAATATGCAGTCTACAGTACATACACGACATAGCCATAATACGAGATCTACTCATCACTTTTCTCTGCTCAAGAATAATCAGCAAGGATTCAGGAAGGCTGCCTATAATCTTAGTTGCAATGCATTGCATAACAGTAAGCTCGATGGTGCAACGGATACAAACGCTTTACGTTTGCCCTTAGCACTTTTGAGGTTAATATTTTATTAATCAGATAAGGAGTTTGATATGCAAAATCGTATT
>CAYUKF010000082.1:1208-7471 GCA_964445215.1 uncultured Thiotrichales bacterium | reverse complement strand
CCTGCCAGCGCGCATTTTTCATCCAGCAAGGCGGAGTGAGTGTGGTGTGGTTGACCCACATAAGCGAGCGACAACGCCGCTGGGTGAAAAATGCGCGCTGGCCCTTCGGGTTGCCCCTTCAATGCCGCCAAACTACGTTGTTCGTCGCTCATTTGGAACCACCAAACTTCTCTTCTCTCGCCTTGTCTGGCGGCATTGAAGGAGCAACAGGACTGCCAAAATGATTGTTAACACCCCCTTAGGTCACCCACCCTATTGCTGAATGGGGTATGCTTATCAAGGCGTTTAAGGCGCTATACTAAATTACAAACTTGGATTTTCTGGCCCAGAGCGCTTTGTCTCCAATGGCTATATTGACCCTTTAGTTGTTTATGCGAATAAGAAATAATCAATGGTTACCCGTCAAGGCTCGGTTTTGCCTGGGCAGCACGTGGCAATCTTGCCTGTTTAGGCTTGTGGTAATCGTCGTATTTATCGGTTTGGCTTCATGCGTCAACACTAATAAGAGCGAACGATCGACTGCTACGGCTGCCGCACAGCAAGCAACAACGGCACCATCACTTGATAAAGAGGATCTCTATGATTTCCTCGTTGCAGATTTTTCAACGCAAAGGCAAAACCATGATGTTGCGGCAGCTAATTATCTTAATTTAGCACGACGCACGGCGGATGCCTCGTTGGCTGAATTAGCCGCACGTTCTGCTATGCAAAGTGGTGATAGCAAACAAGTGCTAACCGCATTGGAATTATGGCTTGATATCAAGCCTGGTGATGAGCGTGCGCTGACCTCAGTGACACGTTTTTATCTTAGCGAGCAGCGTATTGATGATGCCTATACAAGGCTTGAACAAATTCGTAATGGCCGTGAAAAAGAAGAAGGAAAAGGGTTTTTATATGTTGCACGTTTGCTTGCCGCAACGCGCCAACGCGAAGCCGCAACCGAGTTGATAGACAGGCTAACGGTTGCACATGACGGCGATATCGACGCCGCCTATGCCAAGAGTTATCTCGCCTTGCAGTTTGGTCAGTATGAACGTGCCAATAGTGAACTCGAACCAGTATTACAGCAACGCGGTGATCAGCAACAAGTCATTTTGCAAAAGACCTTGATACTGCGCCGTATGCAAAAAAATGACGAGGCCACCGAGTTTTTAGCGGCAGCACTGGCAAAGCAGCCAAACAACTTTGATTTGCGTTCAACCTATGCCGGTCTATTGGTTGATACTGAGCGTTATGAAGATGCCTTAAAGCAGTATCAGCGTTTGTCGGCACTGGCACCTGACAATGATCAAGTCGCTTTTGCCAGTGGTTTGTTGTTATTACAATTACAACAAATTGATGCCGCCCAAGCACAATTTGAGGCCTTGTATCAACGTGGTTCGTCCAACCCGGGTGTGCCCTATAATCTGGCGCGTATTGCTGAGGTGCGAGAAGATATCGACACCGCCCTGCGTCTTTATGCGCAGGTGACAAGCGGCCAAAACTATACCGACGCACAGCTGCGTATCGCCGTACTGACAGCACTGCAAGGTGATATTCCGGCAGCACGTGCGCAGCTAGGTGTGTTGCGTACCAATATTCCAGCGATGGCAGGGCAAGCCAGCCTTACTGAGGGAGGTTTGTTGCAGGACGCCAAGCGTTATGACGATGCCATTGCAGTTTACACCGAAGCGCTGACGACTCAGCCAGGCAATATACAACTCTTGTATTCTCGTAGCCTGGCTTATGCGCAAGTAGATCGTTTTGAGTTGTTTGAGCAAGATGCACAGGCGATTCTTGCTCGTGAACCGAATAATACCGATGCGCTAAATGCTTTAGGTTACTATTTGGCAGATAGGACGACACGCTATGATGAAGCAGAAAAATACATTAAGCGTGCACTAGAGCTTGAAGGTGACAGTCATTTTATTCTCGACAGTTATGGTTGGTTGCAATTTCGTTTAGGTAATTATGACGAAGCCCTCAGCTATATTCGCCGTGCATTAGAGATTCAGTCTGACGCTGAAATTTCTGCGCACCTAGGGGAAATCCTTTGGGTGACGGGCAAACGCGACGAAGCACGTCGTGTTTGGCGTGAGGCAGCGGAGCAAGATGCTGGAAACGAAGTGTTACAAGAAGTGATGCAGCGTTTTGGTCTATAGTCTCTAAAAATAGACCCTAAAAAACGATTCGTGTTGTGTTGAAATCTCATACTGATTTTTACTGCCGTATTGGCGCAGTTGTTTGGGCGGTGTGCTGGCTTGCTTCATGCAGCACTGTGCCTAAACCAGTTGCTGTTAATGTCTCTGATCATGTGCAAGCCTTATGGGGCGAGCATCAGCAGCAACTCATGCATTATCCGCAATGGAGCGCCAAAGGGCGGGCTGCACTGCGTAGCGAGAGTGACAGCTGGAGTGCCACGTTAACATGGCAGCAAGACAATACCAGTTACCACGTTAGACTGGCTGGGCCATTCGGTCAGGGTGCTGTCACTATTGACGGTAATGATGGCAGTGTGAGTGTGCATATTGCCGGTCAGCAAGCCGTCGTGACCAACGATGCAGAGTCCTTGCTATCACAGCATTTAGGTTGGACAGTGCCAGTGTCTTCGCTGCCGTACTGGTTACGTGGTTTACCAGCGCCGGGCCAGGTTGAGGCCATTGCATTGAATGAGTCAGGCGTGCTTGACCAGCTCAAACAACAAGGTTGGCAGATTGACTACTCTGCCTATCGGCCATTACGCGGCGTTAAGCTGCCACGTAAAATTCAGATCAAAAATGACAGCTTACGTTTAAAGTTAGTGCTGGATCGTTGGAGCCTTGGTGAAAAACAATGAACACTAGCATGTCTCACACGATGGTTAAAGTGCACATAAAGGTGTCCTGAAATGACTGCCTGGCCAGCGCCCGCCAAACTCAATTTATTTTTGCATATTACCGGTCGTCGAGACGATGGGTATCATGTGTTGCAAACCGTTTTTCAATTACTGGATTTTGGCGACCGGCTTAATTTTGACATTACTGATGATGGCGTGGTGACGCGAGTTAATGAGATTGATGGCGTGCCAGCCGATGAAGATTTGGTAATACGTGCTGCGCGTTTGTTGCAGTCGCATACACAATGTCAGCAAGGAGTGCGTATTCATCTGGACAAGCGATTGCCTATGGGCGGTGGTCTTGGTGGTGGCAGTTCTGACGCTGCGACAACGTTGGTGGCCTTGAATCAGCTCTGGAGTACGCATCTGAGCGAGCAGGAATTATTGCAATTAGCGCTTAAACTGGGTGCTGATGTGCCGGTATTTGTTTATGGGCGGTCGGCCTGGGCTGAGGGTATTGGCGAGCAATTAGAGCCAATTGACTTGCTTGAACGCTTGGGCGAATGCCATTATTTGGTCATTACGCCGTCGTGCCACATTAATACCAAAGAAATATTTTCACTGCTTGAATTGACAAGGAATTGTCCTCCCATCACAATGGCGGGATTTTTCCGCGGTATTGGCGTTAATGTTTTTGAATCAGTGGTTGCACGTCACTACCCTGCCGTTCTCGAAGTCTTAGCCTGGTTGTCCGATTATGGTAAGCCGCGGATGACAGGAACCGGAGCATCGATTTTTGCCAGCTTTAAAAATGAAGCCGAAGCGCAGCAAGCCTTGGCCAAGATGCCGAGTAAGTGGCGCGGTTTTGTTGCAAAAGGGGTAAATATATCGTCGCTGGTAGCGCGAAGTCGCGCGCCAATGTCGATTTAGACGTTGTTTTAGAGCAGAGGATGGGGTGTAGCCAAGCGGTAAGGCATCGGGTTTTGATCCCGTGATCCCAGGTTCGAACCCTGGCACCCCAGCCATATTTTTTTGGCCGATGATTACCCCTGTGATCTAGTGAATTACAGGGGCGTTAAGGTCAACGCATAGTTAAAGGTGCGACGTGGGTTTTTTACGATGTTTATTGATAAGAGCATGATGGTGTTTTCAGGTAATGCCAATCGGCCGCTGGCCAAAGAGATTGCGCGTCATTTGAATATCCCTTTGGGTAAAGCCTTTGTCAGCAGCTTTAGCGATGGTGAAATGCAAATTGAGTTGGCTGAGCATGTGCGTGGGCGTGATGTATTTGTTATTCAGCCGACCTGTCAGCCGGCTAACGACAATATTATGGAATTGTTGTTGATGGTCGATGCCTTGAAGCGTTCGGCAGCAAGTCGCATCACAGCAGTGATGCCGTATTTTGGTTATTCGCGGCAGGATCGCCGTCCGCGTTCTGCGCGAGTGCCGATTAGCGCTAAGGTGGTGGCCGATATGATTGCCAGTGTCGGCACTGATCGTGTGTTGACGATTGATTTGCACTCAGATCAGATACAAGGGTTTTTCAATATTGGTGTCGATAACGTCTATGCGTCACCGGTATTGCTTGGTGATATTTGGCGCCGAGTGGGTGCTAATCCCATGGTGGTTTCACCTGATGTTGGTGGTGTGGTCAGAGCGCGAGCGATGGCCAAGCGCTTGGATGATGCCGACCTTGCCATTATTGATAAACGCCGGCCTCAGGCTAATATGGCCAAGGTAATGAACATTATTGGCGATGTTGAAGGTCGTACATGTGTCTTAGTGGACGATTTGGTTGATACCGCAGGCACATTATGTGCGGCATCGTGTGCGCTAAAGGACGCAGGCGCAGCAAAGGTGTTTGCCTATTGTACCCATGCGGTGTTATCAGGGTCTGCAGTAAAGAATATTGAAGGCTCGCAAATTGATGAGTTAGTGGTTACGGATACCATTCCGTTGAGTGATGAGGCGCAGGCGTGTGGCCGAATACGGCAATTGAGTATTGCCGAAATGCTGGCAGAGACAATGCGCCGTATTAATGCCGAAGAGTCGGTTAGCTCCTTGTTTATAGATTAAGCTATTATTTTAGGCGTTGCCAATGTTTGGCAGCAAAAAAATGCGTAAGCATTCCTCACTGGTCGCAAGTGAGGATTTTTTGGTTCCGGGCTATTAAAGCCAGAGCCTTGGTTATATTTGGAGAACAACATGAGTTTTGAATTTAAATTAAGCCTGGAAACACGCGAAGATAAGGGGAAGGGTGCGAGCCGCCGCCTACGTCATAGCGATATGGTGCCAGGTATTGTTTATGGTGATGGAAAAGACAGCATATCGGTATCGATTGCGCATAAAGATTTAGCCTATCAATTGGATAACGAAGCATTTTACTCGCACATTCTTGATGTCACTATTGATGGTGGTAAGCCTGAGAATGTCGTATTAAAAGATTTGCAGCGTCATCCAAGTAAAGCACGGTTACTGCATTTTGATCTGATGCGCGTTAACGCCAATGAAAAAATCACCATGCACGTACCGATTCATTTTACCGGTGAAGATGTTGCGCCTGGCGTCAAATTGCAAGGTGGTAATGTTTCTCACCATACTGTTGATGTTGAAATTAGCTGTTTGCCGAAGGACTTACCTGAGTTTTTAACGGTCGATATTTCTGAGTTGCAAGTGGGTGAAGCAGTCCATCTGTCAGACGTTAAAGTGCCTGAAGGTGTGACGGTTGTCGCCCTAACTCATGGGTCAGAACATGACCAGCCAGTCGCCAGCATTCATCTGCCTCGTGGCGAGACAGAAGATGAAGCAGACGAAGCAGACGAAGCAGGTGATGGAACTGAAGGCGATGTTCCTGCTGAAGGTGAGGCTACTGCTGAATAGGCAAGCCTTGCCTCTTGTTTATACTGTTGTAGTATTAACCCGCATATTTCACGAAGGCGGACGATAGTTGATAATGTTTAGCCTATCTATCCCTATTTTACGTTTAAATAAAGGTCGCAATCTATCGCTACCGTGTGTCCTGTTCGGTTTCAGAGGTAACCTGGCGTCGCATTTTGCCCGATCTCCCTCAAACCATAGCCACCGCTATGCTTTTTCGGGCGATCAACCAAACTGCTTATCCAGTTTCCCTCTGAATTCCAAACCCTTCGTGAAATATGCGGGCTAGCATTGTGACACCACTCGAATGTATTGTCGGCCTCGGTAATCCGGGGTCGCGTTACGTTAACACACGGCACAATGCTGGATTTTGGCTGCTCGATGCTATCGCACAACGTTATCAAACAAGTTTTCGCGAAGAGTCTAAATTCAAAGGCGAGCTGGCTGTAGCTAAAACGCCATTAGGTGACGTGCGTTTATTAAAACCACACACCTTTATGAATGTCAGCGGCAGCGCCGTTGCCCCGTTGTTGAATTTTTATAAAATAGATCCGGCTCAAACACTGATTATCTATGATGAGTTAGACCTGCC
>CAYUKF010000082.1:0-1108 GCA_964445215.1 uncultured Thiotrichales bacterium | reverse complement strand
ACCATCGAACCTAACGTTGGCATGGTGCCCATGCCAGACCCACGTTTAGAGGCTATTGCTGAGCTGGTCAAGCCACAAAAAACCATCGCTACAACCATGCAGTTTGTTGATATTGCTGGTTTGGTTGCAGGCGCCTCTAAAGGCGAAGGTTTGGGCAACCAATTCCTCGGCCATATTGCTGAAGTTGATGCCATCGCACATGTCGTGCGTTGCTTTGAAGACGACGACATCACCCACGTTGCCGGAAAAATTGAACCGCTCGCCGATATTGAAGTCATTCATACGGAATTGGCCTTGGCTGATTTAGATAAAGTTGAAAAAGCCCTAGCTCGCGCAACAAAAATGGCCAAGGCCGACCCCAAAGGTGCCAAAGCCAGGCTAGACCTATTTACAAAAGTGCGCGACGTGCTTGATGCGGGTCAAGCTGTTCGCAGTATGGACTTAGATGAAGACAAGCTAGCCATGTTGGCCGATATGCATTTGTTGACGCTAAAGCCAACCATGTACATTGCCAATGTCGATGAGTCGGGTTTTAAAAATAACCCATTTTTGACTGTAGTAGAACAATACGCCAACGACGACGGTGCTAGTGTTGTTGCTGTCTGTGCCGCAGTTGAATCAGAAATTGCCGAGCTTGATGATGCTGATAAAGGCGATTTTCTAGCGGATTTGGGTCTCGATGAACCTGGCCTTGATCGCGTTATTCGTGCCGGCTATGACCTGCTTGGCCTGGAAACCTATTTCACTGCTGGCGAAAAAGAAGTCCGTGCTTGGACAATTGCTCACGGCTCGACAGCGCCACAGGGTGCAGGGCGCATTCATACCGATTTTGAAAAAGGCTTTATACGCGCCGAAGTCATTGCTTATGACGACTTTATTGCGTGTAAAGGCGAGGCAGGTGCCAAAGAGGCGGGTAAGTGGCGCCTAGAAGGTAAAGACTACATCATGCACGATGGTGATGTGGTGCATTTCCGTTTTAACGTTTAGTGATTTAATCATCTAATTTATTGGATTGCTGTCTATGACTGCGCTAAAATGCGCGGTCTTCTGTTATGGCTATGTAGCTCAGTTGGTTAGAGCACAGCATTCATAATGCTGGGGTCGGTGG
>CAYUKF010000081.1:0-7472 GCA_964445215.1 uncultured Thiotrichales bacterium | reverse complement strand
AAGGTATTGGCTAGTGAAGAATGATAGGCCGCTTGAGTAAAAAACTCATGCATACCATCGAGCATGTCGAGCATTAACATCTCCTGCGCTCGATCACCAAAACCCGTATTATTTTTCTTTTTCAAAAGTATGCTCCTAAAAAGTGTCGCCCTAGTTGTCGGGAAATAGTCAGTAAAACTTGATGGTTAAATAGGTGAGATTGCTCACATATTTGCCTAAGAAATCTCAGAGCAGATTTTTAGAGTAAGTTTTCTAAGAGATATTTTTTATATAAGATATTGATTTATAAGTCTATTTATTTACATGCGGTCGTATATGTTGCAATAATATTTTAAACAGTTTGGGGTTGGCGCAGACGATATCACCGCTATCAAAGTGTGTATTACCGCCAGTCATATCACCGACCAGGCCGCCTGCTTCCTCAATAATCAAGACACCCGCGGCGATATCCCAGGGTTTAAGGCCAAATTCCCAAAAGCCATCAAGGCGGCCTGCAGCGACATAGGCGAGATCAAGTGCAGCGGAGCCAGCGCGACGAATACCCGCAGTCTTGGGTGCGATGGCACGAAAGGTCTGCAGATAGGTGTCAAGATCTTGGTCTTTACGGAAGGGAAAGCCGGTACCGATTAGTGATCCAGCCAGCACTTTACGCTTGCTGACGCGGATGCGGCGGTTGTTAAGTTGTGCGCCTGCGCCACGGCTGGCGGTAAAGAGTTCCTGGCTGACCGGATCATAGATCACGGCTTGTTGTAATTTATCTTGATGCTTGAGGGCAATCGATACGGCAAATTGTGGCAAGCCATGAAGAAAATTAGTGGTGCCATCAAGCGGGTCGATGATCCAGACGTAATCACTGTCTCCTTGATTGCCGCTTTCTTCTGCCATGATCTGGTGGTCAGGATAGGCAGTTTTAATGATGTCAATAATGGCGGCTTCGGCCGCTTCGTCAACTGCACTGGCAAAGTCATTGTGACCTTTGGTGATGACATCAATGCTGTCCAGCTTGTCCATAGAACGGCTGATGATGTCTCCCGCTCGGCGTGCGGCGCGAACGGCGATATTTAACATCGGGTGCATGTGTTTTCCTTTGATTTGTTTCGGTTATGGACAAGGTGCGATAATTCGCAGCGTAGCGTATGTTATTCTAACATTGCGCTGACTAATACATCTTGTAACTATTTTTGTGTCTAATCTCTTTAACCGAATCCGTATCGTTCTTATTGCTACCAGTCACCCTGGCAACATTGGTGCTGCCGCGCGTGCGATGAAAACAATGGGCCTGGAACGGCTTGTTTTAGTTTTGCCAAAGTCTTACCCTCACGCCAATGCAACAGCTAGAGCCTCTGGTGCTGATGATGTGCTAGCGAATGCTCAAGTGTGTACCAGCCTTGCGCAAGCGTTACAGGGTTGTCACTACGTCTTCGGTTTAAGTGCGCGTGAGCGAACGATACCTTGGCCACAGATGTCGCCAAGGCAATGCGCTGATTATGCGGCTGAGCAAGGTGAGGCTGAGCTTGCGCTGGTATTTGGTCGTGAACATTCTGGTTTGACCAATGAAGAGCTTGAGGCTTGTCACTATCATGTATCAATAGACGCCAATCCTGATTATCCCTCGCTGAACCTTGCTGCAGCAGTGCAGATTATGTGTTATGAATTGCGTTTGGCCAGTGTGCAGACCCTTATCAAGGCTGGCTCTTTGCCAGCCCCAGTGGATGAGTTGGAACGTTTTTTTGAACATCTTGAGCAAGTAATGATCGACGTTGAGTTTCTTGACCCTGAACAACCTGGCCATATTATGCGTCGACTCCGCCGTCTTTATATTAAGGCGCAGCCTGATAAACAGGATATTAATATCTTGCGTGGTGTGTTTAGCGCAGCACAGCGTGCTCTTGGGGTACAAAAGAACCGACCTGATAATACTTGACTGAATTAGTCAAGTATAGCTAATATCACACTATAAGAGCATGGCAAGTGTTGCTGGTCATTCTACATCAAGGTGCCCCACGCTTTCGCGGAGGTAAGCTCTTGGGGTACAAGGGGTTGTTTTACCGATGAAATTAACCACTAAAGGGCGTTACGCCGTGACGGCTATGTTAGATCTGGCTCTCCATACAGACGCTGGGCCAACTCCGCTGGCTGATATTTCAAAGCGCCAGGCCGTCTCGCTTTCTTATCTTGAACAATTATTTTCCAGGCTACGTCGTAACGGCTTGGTTGAGAGCGCACGTGGCCCCGGTGGTGGCTATCGTTTGGCACGTAACGCTAATGATATTGCGGTGATGCATGTGTTAGATGCCATTGACGAGAAAATTGACGCGACCCGTTGTGGTGGCAGTGCCGATTGTCAACACGGAGAACCCTGTTTAACTCACGATTTATGGGCCGATTTGAGCGGCCAGATTTATGCCTTTCTTAGTCATATCAGTCTAGGTGAGTTGGTTAAGCGAAATACGGTTCGTGCTGTCGCCAGGCGACAGGATGACGCGACACGACCTCACTACGTGGAATTGCCTGATATTAGAAAGTCTATTAAAAAATCGATAGCGTAGGCGTGAACAGCAGCCCGGGAAAATATAGCCTTTGACGATGTATCTCGACCACAATGCCACAACGCAACTTGCCCCGGCCGCTCTGGAAGCAATGCTGCCTTATCTAACAGAGCACCATGGTAACCCGTCAAGTATTCATAGTGCAGGTCGTATAGCCCGTACAGCGATTGATAACGCACGCGAGCAAGTGGCTGATTTAGTCGGCGCGCACCCAACACAGGTTATTTTTACTAGTGGTGGTACAGAGGCAAATAATTTGGCCTTGAATAGTCTTGCCAGCCATGATGTTGGCTCATTTTGTGTCAGCGCTATTGAGCATCCTGCTGTGTTAGAGCCGGCACGCCAATGGCAAGCTAAGGGTTGGCAATTAGCGTTAGCACCAGTTGACACCAATGGCAGAATGGACGAAGACGCCACGGCTGAGATACTGAAAAATAAACCAACACTGCTGTCGGTTATGATGGCTAATAATGAAACTGGTGTGATTCAACCCATTGCGGCCTTAGCGCATAAAGCGCGTGAGTATGGGGTTATCGTGCATACCGATGCGGTACAGGCTGTGGGCAAGATTAGCGTTGACTTTACTGCATTGGGCGTTCACCTTATGAGTTTGTCTTCGCACAAAATCTATGGTCCCAAAGGTGTTGGTGCATTGATTGTTGATAAGGCGTTGGATATTCCACCCTTATTATTGGGCGGTGGTCATGAAAAAGGTCGCCGCTCGGGTACAGAAAATGTCGCGGCAATAGTGGGTTTTGCCAAGGCGGCTGAACTGGCGCGTCAACAACTCGATACGCGCAGCCAACACATGCTGAGTTTGCGTAAGCATCTGGAGGCTGCGTTGAAAAAATTAGCTGACGCCCACATTATTGCAGAAACAGCACCGCGTTTACCGAATACAGTGTTGCTTGCTATTGCCGGTGTTGAAGGTGAGACTCTGTTGATGAGCCTCGATGCCAAAGGCATTGCTGTATCCAGTGGCTCGGCTTGCGCTAGTAGTGATACTCAGCCTAGTCATGTGTTACGGGCGATGAATCTGGATGATGAGCTTGCGCAGAGCACCTTGCGAATCAGTTTTGGCAAAGACAGTACGCTAGCCGAGTGTGATGCCGTGATAGCAGCGATTAAAGAATTAACGCAAATGAGCCAGCAAATGGCTTCAGTTGCCTGGTAAAATTTCATTAAGGATTATAAGGATAGGCTATGTCAATTTCACTTACACAAGCGGCTGCCCAGCGTATTCAATCCATGCTCGAAGAGCGTGGTTCGGGTATCGGCATACGTTTAGGCGTTAAAAAAAATGGTTGTGCGGGTTTTGCCTATGTATTAGATTTTGCCGATGAGCAGGGTGAAAATGACAGTATTTTTACGCAGCACGATGCTGCGGTCATCGTTGATCAAGATAGTCTGAAAATACTAGAAGGTATCGAGCTCGATTACGTGACAGAAGGTTTAAATAAAAGCTTCAAATTTCGCAACCCCAATGTAACGGATATGTGTGGCTGTGGTGAAAGCTTTAGCGTGAGTTAATCGAACTATTTTTTCATGTTTGCCTTTCATCTGGATGTTATTACTTTAAATAAGTAAGGCGTACCTATCTTCTCAGCTCTAATATATCAAGGGCGTGTCGT
The DNA here is from genome assembly GCA_964445215.1 of uncultured Thiotrichales bacterium. Taxonomy (GTDB): domain Bacteria; phylum Pseudomonadota; class Gammaproteobacteria. The sequence continues at coordinate 3,292 of CAYUKF010000081.1, read as the reverse complement.
ATTGGTCGCTAATGGTTATAGAAACCTTTGTGCGATTTGTATTTTCCACTCCAGCCGCATTGGAAACGTTGCCAGAATGCGAGGGTACGTAGTGTTAAACTACGCTTCCTAGGTGCCTTTGGGGTATTCGACCATTTCTGCCTTGCTTAAAGCGCCTACGGTTGGTGCTGGAACGAAAACTACTTTTCGCGCAGAGATCCTTTAGTGGTTAGTAAGATAAACTGTGCCCTTTTTCTCCAGAGTCGTGTGACGTGTCGCTTGAAGCAATTATTACATTGGTCGTTATCGGTACCTGCTTCGCTACGCTAGCCTTTACCCGAACTGCTCCTGATATTACCTTGGTTGGTGGTGTTTCATTATTATTGGTATTGGGTGTGTTGTCTCCAGCACAGGCATTAGGTGGTTTGGCTAATCAAGGTGTCGTCACGGTGGGGGCACTGTATATCGTCGTCAGTGGCTTGCGTGAGACAGGGGGGCTCAACTGGATTGTTCATCATCTGTTAGGTAAACCGAATTCCTTAACTTCGGCACAATTAAGAATGATGGCGCCAGTAGTATTTTTAAGCGCGTTTCTCAATAACACACCTGTCGTGGCAATGATGATACCTGCGGTGAGTGATTGGGCACGTCGCATGAAAATTTCGGCATCGAAATTAATGATCCCCTTAAGCTACGCTGCTATTGCAGGTGGCACCTGTACTTTGATTGGTACCAGTACTAATTTGGTTGTTAATGGTTTATTGCTCGAAGGCACAAACCACCAAGGTATTGGTATGTTTGAGTTGGCATGGGTAGGGATACCGACGGTGGTAATCGTATGTTCTTTCATACTATTATTTGGCCAACGACTTTTGCCGGAACGCTTGTCACCGATGAGCCAGTTTGCCGACGCTCGACAATACACGGTTGAGATGATAGTAGAAGCGGGCAGTCCCTTGGTTGGGCAGACCATTGAAGAGGCAGACTTACGTGGCCTGCCTGGTATGTTTCTTATTGAGATTGAGCGCGCAGGGACTATTTTGCCCGCAGTTTCGCCCGATGAAAAGCTGCATGACAATGACCGATTAGTGTTTGCAGGTGTTATCGACTCTGTTGTGGATTTGCAGAAAATACGTGGTTTGGTGCCAGCAACGGACCAAATATTCAAGCTCAATGCATCGCGTCGCGATCGTTGTTTAGTAGAAGCGGTTGTTTCAGACACCTGCATACTGGTCGGCAAAAGTATCCGTGAAGGGCGTTTTCGTAGTGTTTATGACGCTGTGGTGATTGCCGTCGCACGTAACGGTGAGCATCTGCGACAAAAGCTGGGGGATATTGTATTGCGAGCGGGTGACACCTTGCTGATAGAGACGCACCCGTCCTTTGTTGCTGTTCAGCGCAATTCGCGCGATTTTTTACTGGTTAGCCAGCTTCATGATTCCACGCCCATACGCCATGACCGTGCAATCATAACTTTGGTGATTTTAGTGCTGATGGTATTGTCTGTGACCTTTCATCTGCTCAGCATGTTAGAAGCCTCTTTGCTGTCGGCTGGCTTTATGTTGTTAGCGAAATGTACCAGTGGGCGTATGGCGCGCAGTGCGGTTGACTGGCAGGTGTTAATTGTAATTGCCGCTGCTTTGGGGCTGGGCGAAGCTGTTCGCGTGACAGGCGCGGCTGAAGCAATTGCCATTGCATTATTGTCTGTATCGGTTGTACCTTGGGTAGTGCTTGCCATGATTTATTTTCTGACCACCGTATTTACAGCGATGATTTCGAATAATGCAGCAGCGGTGTTGATGTTCCCTATCGCGTTATCGGTGGCGGATCGAGTCGGGGTCGATTTTCTACCCTTTGTTATCACTATTATGGTGGCCGCCTCTGCCAGTTATGCAACACCCATTGGTTATCAAACAAATTTGATGGTTTACGGCCCCGGCGGCTACCGTTTTATGGATTACATCCGTATTGGTGTGCCTATTACCCTGTTGGTGGGTGTCTTAAGTGTGATGGTGGTGCCCTTGATTTGGCCGTTTTAGGTTGAATTAAAAGCCATTTTTATTGCCGAGGTGACCCTCTATTCTTTAGAATGGGGAGGATTTGCTTCCCCATTATGTTCCATATCGGGATATTTCTATTAACTAATTGAATTTTCAGGAGTTTTTTATGGCGATTGAACGAACCTTATCTATTATCAAGCCTGATGCAGTGGGCAAGAACGTAATCGGTAAGATTTATAGTCGATTTGAGCAAGCAGGCTTACGCATTATCGCGGCAAAAATGACTCATCTTAGTGATGAGCGTGCTGGCGATTTTTATGCTGTTCACAAAGAACGCCCATTTTATGCCGATTTGGTTGCTTTTATGACCTCAGGCCCGGTCATGATATCAGTGCTTGAAGGCGAAAACTCCATTGTGGCTCATCGTGATGTGATGGGTGCAACTAACCCTAAAGAAGCAGCGGCAGGGACTGTTCGTGCAGATTTTGCTGACAGCATTGATGAAAATGCCTGTCATGGATCTGATGCGCTCGATACGGCAAAAGAAGAAATCGCATTCTTCTTTGCCGATGAAGAACTTTGTTCTCGCACTCGTTAGCTCATGACCGACTCAGCCACAACGCGACCTGACTGTAGGGAAGAAGTACTTAATGATGCCGCAGGAATCTCAGTGAAGACCAATCTACTAGACCTTGATCATGAGGCGATGGTGGATTGGTTCGTGCAAATGGGTGAGCGCAGTTTTCGTGCGAACCAGGTAATGAAGTGGATTCACCAGCGTGGCGTCAGTGATTTTTCTCAAATGACCGATCTGAATAAATCACTGCGCGCTACCCTGGCGGATATTGCTAAAGTTAAGGCGCCGGAAATCTTATCTGAAAACATTTCAGTAGATGGTACCTATAAATGGTTAGTACGTCTGCAAGGTGGCAATTGCATCGAAACGGTGTATATCCCTGAAGCCGAGCGCGGCACCTTGTGCATTTCCTCACAAGTAGGTTGCGCCTTGGAGTGCAGCTTTTGTGCGACGGGCTATCAGGGTTTTAATCGTAACCTCAGTGTTGCTGAAATCGTTGGCCAGGTATGGCTTGCGCATAAGGCGCTGGGTTATCACAATGAGGGTCGTGCTGAGATTCCTATGGAATCATTAAGTACTTCTTCCTTGCAGTCAGGTCGCACTGAGATTCCTATGGAATCATTAAGTACTTCTTCCTTGCAGTCAGGTCGTACCAAGATTACTAATATTGTTTTCATGGGCATGGGTGAGCCATTATTGAATTTTGACAAGGTAGTGAAGTCAATCAATATCATGC
>CAYUKF010000080.1:6130-7614 GCA_964445215.1 uncultured Thiotrichales bacterium | reverse complement strand
ATGGCAAGCAGCAATTGTTAGAAATTGTTCTTGGTATTTCCCAAAAAGTGCTGAGCAATTACACCAACCATTTAGCTAATACACCAATTGATGAAGCATTCAAAAAATTTGCAACTTCATAGAGCCCGGTTGGCAGGCATTAAATTTATGACGGATTCGTTGAAGTTGCGGTAAGCAAAATAAGGGGACACAATAGAATGGCGCTAAGTTAAGGGCGTTTACCATTTTATTTTCAGCAACTTAGCCCCTATTTTAACGCGGGATCTGCTGGTGCAGATTTGATGCTAAAAGTGCTTAACTTAGTGCCATTCGGGACGTAATACTTAATCATATTAGACTAATAACTATAATTATCTATCATCGCTTGACTTAAAACCTTTTGCGTCAAAATCAAGTGATGCCGAATTAATACAATAACGTTGCCCCGTAGGCTGTGGCCCATCAGTAAACACATGCCCCAAGTGCGCTTCACAGTTGGCACAACGCACTTCAACACGTTGCATACCGTGGCTACCATCTGTTAACTGCTCAACCGCATCATCGCTAACGGGCTGCCAAAAGCTGGGCCAACCACTGCCTGAGTCATATTTCTCTATCGAACGAAATAGCTCCGTGTTACAACAAATACAGCGATACACTCCACTGTCTTTGTTGTCATAGTATTCGCCACTAAAAGCGCGCTCGGTACCGCCTTTTCGCGCCACACGGAATTGCTCATTACTCAGTACACTGCGCCACTCATCGTCTGTTTTGTTGATTTTTGGCATTGGCTAATATCCTCACCGTGACTTCCTGCGAAAACCACACATTGCGCCCTAAGGCCTGCCCCGTGCTTGACACGGGGGCAGGCTCCGCGAAAGCGTGGGGGCACGTTGGCTTACTAAGATACTTACACGTACACTAAGCCGTACTCACTCATATTGTAAAAGGACTCTGCAAACAATGATTATCGGTACACCGCTTACACCTTCTGCTGTTCGTGTCATGTTACTTGGCGCTGGTGAGCTGGGCAAGGAGCTTATTATTGCCTTGCAACGACTGGGCATCGAAGTAATTGCGGTAGACCGTTATGCCAATGCGCCTGGCCACCAGGTCGCTCATCGCGCCCACGTCATCGACATGACTGATGGCCTGGCACTTAAAAAATTAGTTGCACAAGAAAAACCGCATCTCATTGTGCCTGAGATAGAAGCTATTGCCACCGATGCATTAGCAGATATTGAAGCACAGGGTTTGGCCGAGGTTATTCCCTCTGCACGCGCAGTTCAGTTGACCATGAACCGTGAAGGCATTCGCCGCCTGGCAGCAGAAACACTTGAACTGCCGACCTCACGCTATAGTTTTGCCAGCAGTGTCAATGAACTGCATATGGCCATTGATGGTGGCATTGGCTATCCCTGCCTGGTTAAACCTGTCATGTCATCATCAGGCAAGGGGCAATCATTAGTCAAAGACCCTAAAGAAATAAATCAAGCCTGGAATAA
>CAYUKF010000080.1:0-6030 GCA_964445215.1 uncultured Thiotrichales bacterium | reverse complement strand
AAAAGCTTCGATAAAATCTTGCTTGATTGGTGGCACCCCATCTAGATAGAGCCTACCAATTCGTGTCTGTGCAACCACTGTAAACTCCGAGGACACGTTGTCGCCAACGTCTGACTTTATTGCGACCTGATATAGCCGTAATGCAGTGTCACCATTCTGCTCAACCCCATCACCTGATGCGTAGCGCCGTGCCAACTCCACGGTCGCTGCTAAATCACCTTGTTCGGTGACTTTTACGGTAAGTGTGTCAATGCTCAGTGCCTTATACGCAATAAGCTGCTGCTGAGAAATGACGGCAGCTTGTTGATTAAAATGACTACAAGCAGACAGGGGAATACTAAATATAACTGCCCCTAGGAAAACAATTCGTAACATACTAAAACCAAGAAACCTTTAATTAAGTCTGGACAAGATTAGTTTTAAACCCAAGGCAGCTGATCATGACTCAACCAGATATTCCTTAAATATAAAATACGCATTCATAACGTAATCAAAGGCCCTCTAAATACCAATTTTTGCTAGCGAATCGGCAACGTCATTCAAGGTATGTGCTAAACGAGGGTGCTCGGCCTCAAACTCAACCGCCATTCTCTTCAGACTATGACTACCTATACTTTCTTGCTCATTTTTTTCTGATGACGTCGAGTGGCGTCCCAAGACAATAGCAATATCCTGCGAAACAATACCGAGCATACGGTGTGTTTCGTCATTGATGCTTTGCACGCCTTGCACATCATTCAATTTCTTGTGCAATTGCGCTAATAAAACATTGAGATCAGATTCAGACATAAAATTATCGCTCAGATATGATCAGCAAAACTATAGTAGCGCAACTAAGCGTTTAATCACACAACCAATAATATACAAAAAACGCAGCAAGACATTAGGTGTGCTCATTACCTATCGCTTCTACGGGCAATAATCTCCCATCCGGCCCTATGCACCGCGACAAAAATTACCATGCGTCGCATCACTCAATAGATCCATGAAATCATCTGTACTGAGATGTACTAAATCTGTGTGCGTACCGCCTTCAAAATAGATATCTTCACTATCGGTAATGCTATCGTCATAAATTACCTCGACACCATAGGCCTTACCTAACGCTGGAGCCGCGCCTGGCGCGCAATCAAAAAATAAACGTTCAACATCTTCTTCTGTCGCCAAACTTAGAACGCGTTGATACTTACGTCGCAGCTCACCTAGTTGGATACGTTTATCTGCTGGCAACACTGCAACAACATAATGCTCACTATCTTGCAAAACCACGGCTTTTGCTAACTGCTTGCCATGGATATGAGTAACTCGTGCCGTCTGCATACTGGTAATGGAATAAGGGTGAGCAACAACTCCATAGCGAACACCAGAGCAGTCGAGATAATCTCGAAGGGTTAGTGCAATAGCCATACACACCTCCATTAACTAAAAAATACTCTAATTACACAGCACACAAACATTGTACTAACTTCTTTTAATACTCCTACTATAAAGAAATGTCCAATAAAAAATCACCTATTAACATTCACTATCATAAACTGCTATATTGGTATGTCTAATGCAGTGTTGATGTTGCATTTTTCTGGTCACTATTGATTAAAATAAAATAAGAGAGACAGGCATCGTAGCAACGATGCTTTTTAAGCATGGAACAACATTCAATTTTTCTCGACATACTGATTTTAATGGCGCTATCGGTGGTTGCCGTCGCCGCCTTACGCCGCTTTAATCTGTCACCAATTCTTGGCTATTTGTTTGTTGGTGTGATATCTGGCCCTTACGCACTTGGTTGGCTACCCGAAGGCGATGGCATTCACCTGCTGGCTGAAATTGGTGTGGTATTTTTACTCTTTACCATCGGTCTTGAATTTTCCATTTCACAACTTGTCGCCATGCGCGCTGCCGTACTCGGTCTCGGTGGTGCTCAAGTTATTATCTCAGTTACCGTCGGCGGTATTATTGCCTACTTTGCTGGCATGTCATGGGAGGCATCATTAATTATAGGCGCCATTGTCGCGTTATCATCAACCGCATTGGTCGGCAAACAGCTCAATGAGCAATTAGAAATGCAATCACGCCATGGTCGCCTGTCAATTAGCGTATTGGTTTTCCAAGATATTGCCGTTGTCCCGTTTCTTATCATTATTCCTATTTTAGCCAGCGATGGCAGTCAAAACTTAAGCCTGGAGTTGCTCAAAGCACTGGCAAAAGGTGCATTGGCATTCGCCATTATGTATGGCATCGGGCGTTATGCTCTAAGGCCTGTCTTTCATGCCGTCTCCGCTGCAAAATCTTCAGAATTATTCACCCTGACAACCTTGTTGATTGCGCTAACCGCTGCTGCCGCTACCGCATCACTTGGTTTGTCGTTAGCCCTTGGCGCCTTCCTTGCCGGAATGATGCTGGGAGAAACTGAATATCGCCATCAAATTGAAGCGGAGATACGACCGTTTCGCGATATTTTACTGGGTTTGTTTTTTATTAGTGTCGGTGGTTTGCTGAGTATTGCCAGTATGCTGGAAAACTGGCTTTGGGTTTTACTGATAGTCGCTGGGCTGATTTTCGTTAAGGGTTTATTGATCGCACTGCTCACGCGAGCCATGGGTTATGAAAGCGGCGTCGCCTTTCGAACTGCTTTAGTACTGGCGCATGGTAGCGAATTTGGCTTCGCACTACTAACCTTGTCGCTACAGCAAAACTTGCTCACCGACGATGAAAGCCAACCCATTCTTGCAGCACTTATACTTAGTATGGCATTGGCACCAATATTGATTCGCTATAACGGTAAATTGGCAAAATGGCTATTTCGAAGCTCCTACCTCAAAGGTCGACAGTTACAAACAACTCATATCAGCAATGCCTGTAGCGATTTATCAGATCACGTCATTCTCTGCGGTTTCGGTCGCATCGGCCAAAACTTAGCCAGCTTCCTTAAAGAAGAAAATATTAGTTATGTCTCGCTTGATACTAATTCTACTGTTATAAAAGAAGCCTGGGAGGCTGGCGAACCTGTTTATTTTGGTGATTCTACTCATCGTGACGTGCTACGCGCCACGGGTTTAAAAAGGGCCAAGGCTGTTGTCATCACTTTTGATGCTGCACACACTGCAATACGAATTATCGAAAGTGTACGTCGTCGCAACTCGACCATCCCCATAATCGTTCGAACACGGCATGACGAACATCTCGAAGAATTGGAACAAGCAGGTGCCTCAGAAGTCATCCCCGACGCACTGGAAGCCAGCATGATGCTGGCCAGCCGTCTATTGCGCTTACTTAATGTCGATGAAGACGAAGTAAACCGACTGATAAACAATGCCCGCAATAATAAATATCAGCGCTTGCGACAAGTCTTTAGCGGTAATAAACTAGACACAATCGAAGATGCAATGCGCATCCGCAAGCATACTGTTGTATTACCACCAGGCAGTCATGCGGTTGGCCTCGCAGTTGCAGAACTCGGCCTGTCGACGAAGACAAATCTATCATTAAACACGATACGTCGTGACCGTGAAAACTTTACGCCGCCTAGTGCAAACATGGTGCTGCAATCGGGCGATGCGCTAGTATTACAAGGCTCGGCAGAAGAACTTGCCCACGCTGAAAAACTGTTATTAAGAGGATAAATAAAAAGGTGAATTATGCCCTCATTTGATGTGGTCTCAGAAATTGATATGCACGAACTATCCAATGCGCTTGATCAAGTCAATCGAGAAGTCAGTACACGTTATGATTTTAAAGGCAGTGATGCCTCAGTTGAGCACCAAGACAGCAATATAAAACTAGAAGCAGCCAATGAGTTTCAACTTGATCAGATGCGTGACATTTTGCACCTGAAAATAGCCAAGCGCGGCATTGATGTTGCCGTACTCGATGCGGGCAAAGTTGAAAGCTCTAATCAGCGTGCACGGCAAACACTTATTTTAAAACAAGGTGTTGATACCGTCACAGCCAAAAAGCTTGTTAAGCTGATTAAAGACAGCAAAATCAAAGTACAAGCATCCATCCAGGGTGAGCAAGTTCGAGTCACCGGTAAAAAACGTGATGACCTACAGTCGACTATGCAGATGCTACGCGAATCAGATATTGAGCTTCCGCTACAATATAATAATTTTCGTGACTAACAATAAACATATAAAAAGGGGCGGTATCAACCGCCCCTTTCAAAAAAATTAAAAATTTTCACGATGACTAACCGTCAACTGCCTCCTTAACCATCTCCTTACCATCTTCCATCATCTCAGTGCCTTTATCCATGGTAGCATCGACCGTATCACTCGCCATTTCCTTGCCACCGTCAATCATCTCAGCACCTTTATCCATCGCCGCTCCACCCATATCCTTGGCACCATCGACCACATCGCCAGCCATTTCACCCGCTTTATCCATCGTCACCTTGCCCGCATCCTTAACCTTATCAACGTCTTCCTTGCTACAAGCAGTGAGCGCAAAACCAACGATTACAACCAACAATAAAATTCTTAACATATCCTTTCTCCTTACTAAAATAGGTTTGTATTATTATCTACAGCCAACTAACAGGCGCATTGTACGCACTAAATGATGAATCTACACCAACCTTTTACCAGCAATGCTCTATCACATAGACCAGGGTTACCCTAGATCTGGCTATTTAGCCAAGCTGGGTAAGTTTTATAGGGGAGAAGGCCAATATGAATAACACACTACAAAACCGTGTTTTCGGCCAGCCGCGCTAGGCTAATGGCCAATAAATCACGTTTACTCCATTGACTGACTAAATCTGGCTACTCATCACCCAATCGCAATTAATTAAAACCAGCCTATGAGCATGATATCTCACAACCGAGCAGGAAAAATGAATTGCTTCATCACGAAGCAAGTATTCATATAGTATGTGAAACGAAAATGAGATCATAGCGCGCCAGGCTATTAAGTTGATCATCATCTGAGCCTACCCCCACGCTTTCGCGGAGCCTGCCCCGTGCTTGACACGGGGGGCAGACTCTGCGGGTGCTGCGCGCCTTTGGGATACAAATGGCGAAAAGCCATATGCGTAACAAACAAAAATGTTAGTGCGCTAATACCAACCAATGGAGATAGTAGAATGAAAATTATCCAGGTTCTCGCTGACAGCGCCCATGTCGACACACTACGTAGCATTGCCGAACAGTATAAAGTGGCGGATTTTTGGGTTGGTAATGCGCAGGAAGATGGGCGCTCAGTTGCACGCTTTTTAGTCACACCGCAGAACCGGCAAAGCGTGCTTGATACTGTACAAAGGACTATCTCGACCAGCAAGAATTACCGAATATTCATTCTTCCTATCGAAGCCTCGATACCTCACCCAGAGACTACCGATGAAGTCGCCTCAGAAAAAAGTAGCGCAACCACCACCCGCGAAGAACTTTATAACAATGTTTACAAAGGCGCCCAATTAGATAGCAACTATATATTGTTAGTTTTCTTATCCACCATCGTTGCCACGATAGGCTTGCTTGAAAATAACGTCGCTGTGGTCATTGGCGCTATGGTGATTGCGCCACTGCTTGGTCCCAATATCGCACTAGCATTAGGCACGGCCATTGGCGATACCAAGCTCATGTCAAAAGCATTGGTTTGTACGCTCGTAGGCTTGGCTCTGGCACTAACGCTGTCATACATCATCGGTTTAATCTGGACAGGACCTATTGACAGTAACGAACTTATGGCGCGCACTTACGTTGGCTTTAGTGGTGCAGCGCTTGCCCTAGCATCAGGTGCGGCAGCGGTTTTATCGCTCACCACCGGCTTGCCCAGTGTGTTGGTTGGCGTCATGGTCGCCGTCGCACTACTACCACCTGCCGCGACCATCGGTATTATGGCTGCCAATCAAGAGTATCAACTCGCCTATGGTGCAGGATTACTACTCGCAGTCAATATTGTCTGCGTCAACCTTTCTGCAAAAATTGTTTTACTGGTACGTGGCATCAAACCTCGAACCTGGCTTGAAAAAAACAAGGCCAAACAATCGGTCGTACTCTATATTGCCATGTGGGCAGTCTCGCTGTTGGC
>CAYUKF010000079.1:0-7711 GCA_964445215.1 uncultured Thiotrichales bacterium | reverse complement strand
TAAAATAATTTACCCCGACCGAATTTTCCACCAATGCCTCGGCATAGTTTTCAGTGTCTTGCTGGGTATAAGCAAGGACAAGCTCAAGCGTGTCTGGAATCAGCATATAACCGCCCTTAAGCGCAAAGATGTCTAGCTCTGCATCGCCATTAGTATCGAATACACTGCCATCGCCCTTTATACGTGCCTCTAAGCTCGGACTCTCTAATGATGCGGAAATACGGTTATATTGCGCATCGACAGAAAACCCCCGCGAACGTAAAGCTGCGCTTAATTCAAGACCTGTAATATCGTCTACGATCGCTGATCCATTTTCTGTATCGCCCTCGTTGGACCAGTTATACGCGGCAACAGCAAAGCCAAGTTTTGTTGGCCCGCGGTCAAAATCACCTTGTGCAGGTGAAAAATAGCCATTAGGGAAATACTGTAGTCGCCCGCCAAACAATAACCCCTTAGGATCACCGCCAATACTGCCGTCATTAGTCGTAATAATGGTATTAATATCGATTTGGCTGTTATCTCGATCTACAGATGCCAGGGCAAGGCCACTATCCCAGCTAAATTTAGCCCTTGGGCCAGACAGATAAATACCTACCTGACGAGCAGGTGTGCCGGAATTACCGACACCAACCAAGGTGCGTTGCGGAGACTGCTGAGCGGTGATCGGCGCAAGCTGCTCTCTGGAAAAAGGAAATTTAGAATTACCTATACGAACATTGATTTCATTATCAAACGTGTGCTCAATAAAAAAATTCCTCAGCTCGCGTGCTGAGTTGCCCTGCAAACTGCCACCTTGGCCAAATTCGCCCTGTATATGAAAACGGGTACGTTTATCTAACGATCCGCGTAATGAGCCACGAAAAATTCGGAATCCGATTTCATTAGAAGAATTGGCATTCATATCCGCATCAATATCACGGTATTGTATTTGCAAACTACTGCCGAAACTTAATTTTCTATCGCCCTTCTCATATAAGGTAAGGCCAGCATAAGCAGGGGAAACAATGAGAACTAAAATCCATGCCACACATTGCGTTAAAGCAAATTTGTTTATATTCATATTATTTCACTGCATCCAAGCATGTTAATTTTACACTGTAGTATAACGGTATACATAATGAGCAGATTAAAAATGATTTTTTTATTGCAGATTACCGTAGAAAAATAAAATAAAATATTGCTAAACAGCGATATGCCACTAATCAGTTACATTCCTCACACGTATAGCGGGGAAACCACAGGAAAAACAACTCCCCACACCTGGCTCGCTTGCAATATGCAGTTCACCATCATGGCTAATCATCACATGACGCACAATAGATAAGCCTAAGCCAGTACCCCCTGAATCACGAGAGCGGCTAACGTCCACGCGATAAAAACGCTCGCTCAAACGTGACAGATGTTTCTCGGCAATACCCGGGCCGTTATCTTGCACCGAAAAATTCGCTTGGCCATCAATAAGCCCCCAACTAACAATAATTTTACCTCTGAATGACGTGTAATGAATGGCATTAAACACTAAATTTGACATGGCGCTAAGCACAGCCTTTTCATCTGCTAACAAACCCAGGCCATGGTCAATCTGTAGTACAAACTCGTGCTCATTATCACTAGAAAGCGTATACGCTTGCTGCATTAAACTTTCAATTAAAGACGGTACATCAACCAGCTTTTCTTCTAAATGCGCATTATCCCGCTCCAGGCTGGCAAGCTCGAGCAAATCATTTACTAAACTATCCATGCGGGCGACCTGTTTCGCAACCTGTTTTAGCGGATTTTTTAAATCCTTAGGAACACTTTCGTCTCCTTCTATTGTCTCCATATAACCACGCATAACGGTCAGTGGTGTACGCAATTCATGTGATGCATTAATCACGAAGTCGCTGCGTATTTTTTGCAGTCTGTGTAACAAACTTGCATCACGCACAATCAGCAATTGTTGTGCCTCACCAAAGGGCAAAACACGCATCTCCTGGTGGCGTGCAGGACTCATGGGGGCATAAACTTGAATGGTACGTGTGTGGTCGGCCGATAAGATGTAATCAGTAAAGACCGGTTGGCGTACAAGGTTATCAATGCGTTGATCAATATCCGTCGGATATTTTAAACCCAGGTATTCGCGCGCCGCATTATTAAACCAGGAGACCTTTCTCTGCTCATCCATCAACACCAGGCCGTCGGGAATATTAACCATAGAATCACGAAAGCTGGATACCATATCAGCTAGACGACGACGGCGCTTCAAACTACGGCGTTGGCGTTGATAAACCAGGTCGCCAATATGTTCAGCAATGCCACTGACATTCGGCGGCGCCGCCATTGCACCTTTAGTCAGCCAACGTACAATTTTCTTGAGGTGGTAAAGCAACCGACCAATATAAATAAGACCACACAACAACAAACCCCATAAGGCGTGGCCAAAAATAGCGCCCACTATCAAGCCACCTAGCAACCACAGGCTAAGACGAAATAACTCACTGACCCAGCCTTCAGTCATGCCTTTTCTAAACCAGAGTTTGTCAACTCTGAAAAACGATAACCCACGCCATGCACGGTTTCAATCGATTTATCCAAGCCCGTGGGCTGTAAAATTTTGCGCACACGGCGAATATGTACATCAACGGTGCGCTCTTCAACATAAGCATCACGACCCCAAACCTGGTCAAGTAATTGTTCGCGCGAAAAGACGTGATCAGTATGAGTGAGGAAAAAGTGCAATAAACGAAACTCGGTTGGGCCGATCTTAAGGCTATCGCCTTGATATGCCAGGTGATGTGCCTGCGGATCCAATACCAAACCATTGAACTCAATAGACTCGGCATTACGGTGTGGAGATACTCTACGTAATAATGCTTTGATACGCGCCATCAGCTCTTTCGGTGAGAATGGCTTGGTCATGTAATCATCCACTGCCGACTCCAGCGCGCTAACCTTGTCGCGCTCATCACTGCGCGCGGTCAACATAATAATGGGTATTGCTTTGCTATAACGGTCTTGACGCAAGCGTTTGGCATACTGATAACCACTTTCATCAGGCAACATCCAATCAAGCAAAATCAAATCAGGCAACGCCTGCTTAAGCAGCTGATCGCTAATCACTGTATCTGCTGCCAGATCACAGTGATAACCTGCTTTTCGCAAATGAAAACACACCATCTCAGCGATCGCCGACTCATCCTCAACCAACAAGATTCGCGCAGACACTCTTCCTTCCTCAGTCAGGCTTGTTACGTAGCAACATTACACTGACGGGATTATGTTACAAAATGAAAAATAGTTTCAAAATTTTTTACAAAATACAAAATAAATAATATATCGAGACCTTTGCGCAAGACAAATGGCAAAATGAAGAACAATCGCCCCGATTGAGGAGAAAAACGCAGTCAATACGCTCATCTTCGCAAATTTTCACCAACAGCAGACACTTTAGGCAACGAAAATCAGGCCGATTTTAACCATTTTCACTTATCAATTGTCTCGTGCTACGTGCCCTCGGGGTGCAAAGGCCTCATTTTAAACTTCACGTGTATGGCGAAACTCAACATCAGGGTAACGCTCTATCGCTAAATTTAAATTAACCATAGTCGGCGCAATATAGGTTAACTGCTGCGCACCGTCGAGTGCCAGATAATCATTAGCGCGACGCTGAAACTCCTCTAGCTTCTTGGCATTATCACAATGCACCCAACGTGCTGTCGCTACGTTCACTGGCTCAAAGGTACATTCCACGTTGTATTCATTTTTAAGACGATAAGCTACCACTTCAAACTGCAAAATACCCACGGCACCTAATATTAAATCATTATTAGCAAAGGGTCGAAATAACTGGCTGGCACCTTCTTCGGCTAGCTGCTGCAAGCCTTTAAGTAGGGCTTTCATTCGCAAAGGGTCACGCAAACGCGCACGACGAAATAGCTCCGGCGCAAAGTTAGGAATACCCGTGTATTTAAGTATTTCACCCTCACTAAAGGTATCACCGATTTGAATCGTGCCGTGATTAGGTAAACCGACAATATCGCCTGGAAATGCTTCTTCACCTTGAGCGCGATCGCCGGCCATAAAGGTCATCACATTCGAGATCTGTGTTTCACGACCCAATCTCGCGTTATAAACTTTTTTACCTTTCTTAAACTGACCCGAGCAGACGCGCATGAAGGCAACCCGATCTCGGTGCGCCGGGTCCATATTGGCCTGAATTTTAAAAACAAACCCGGAAAATTTATTTTCTTGTGGTGCCACATCACGTGACTCTGTCGCTCGTGGTTGCGGTGGCGGCGCATACTCGACAAAGGCATCTAACAATTCTTTGATACCATAAGTACTTAACGCAGAACCAAAAAATACCGGGCTAAGCTCACCTCGAAGATAAGCATCTAAATCAAAATCATGGCTGGCGCCTTTCACTAGCTCAATTTCTTCACGCAACTCATCGACTTCATCAGGAAACAACTTATCGAACTCAGGGTTATCTATGCCTTTTATAACGATAGGCTCGTCAAGCTTAGTTGCCGGGTCAGGCTTATAAATGGTGACGATATCATCGTGCAGATGATAAATACCTTTAAAACGCTTTCCCATGCCTAATGGCCAAGTCACAGGCGTACATTTAAGCTTCAACACGTCTTCAACTTCATCAAGCAAATCGATAGGCTCTTTACCCTCACGATCAAGCTTATTAATAAAGGTCAGAATCGGTGTATCGCGCAAGCGACAGACATCCATTAATTTAATGGTGCGCTCTTCAACACCTTTGGCGACGTCAATCACCATCAAGGCCGAATCAACTGCCGTCAGCGTACGATAAGTATCCTCTGAAAAATCGGCATGCCCTGGCGTATCAAGTAGATTAATAACGGCATCGTTATAATGAAACTGCATCACCGACGATGTCACCGAGATACCACGCTCTTTTTCTAGCGCCATCCAGTCAGACGTTGCATGACGCGCTGCCTTGCGTGCCTTAACTGTTCCCGCAAGCTGAATGGCACCACCAAATAACAACAGCTTTTCGGTTAATGTCGTTTTACCGGCATCGGGATGGGAGATGATAGCAAACGTTCTTCGACGCTTGATTTCATTAAGATAATTACTGTCTACCATACTCTTAAAACCCTAATTTACACCCAAACTTACACCCATTTATAAAAGTGCCTTTTTATACTTATATAACATGTGCAAAAAGGCACGCTATTCTACCCGATCAACTATCGCTTGCCCCGACAAATTCGAGCAATTGAGCAAAATCATGTCCGTCTGCTGCTCGAAGTGCGCGGATATATTGATCACGACGTTCATTCATCGCTTCCAATTTATAACCGCCTGCCCAATTTATTGCAGGCTCATCCATAAGCTTCATCAATATTGCATCTGCCATGATGCGAGCATGGCGACCATTACCATTTGGGAATAGGTGAATAAGAACTAGCTTGTGATGAAACCTTGCCGCTAGTTCTTTCGGCGGATAAGCCTTATTCTCTATCCAGTATTTTGT
Organism: uncultured Thiotrichales bacterium; assembly: GCA_964445215.1. GTDB lineage: Bacteria > Pseudomonadota > Gammaproteobacteria. The sequence goes on along the minus strand of CAYUKF010000079.1, from coordinate 2,220 downwards.
ATCATCCAATAGTTGCCTTAATTGAATAGCAATCTGAACAGGATCAACACCGATATTCTTTTCTGTTTGTCGAAAAGAGCCTGCCCATTTCCAAATTTTTCCGAACAGTTGTTTATGCAGATTGCGAACAAACGCCTCACTCAATATATCTGCCTTCTTTTGTTTCTTAAGCCACTGCATACCCTCTACGATATTGGCTTGTTCTAGCTCATCAAGCTCGCCTCTGGTTGTAATATGGCTATGTAGAAGCCCTTCCATTTCATCAGGGTCAAGAGGTGTTGCGCCTTCTGGTTCATCACTAACCTTATTCATTATTCTGGCTCATTCATTCCATAAATCCGAAGGCATTTTTTCAATAATCTCTGATGCAAGTTCATCCACTGCAAAGGCGAGCTGCTTGTTATTCAACGCTTGTGCTTCAAGTGCCATTTGAGTTGAAGCACTCTTTATCTGCTCACGCGCCTTATCAAAAGCGCGTTTTTTTATTATCTCTTCGATTTCATTCTCTGGTACAACAGCATAGACAAAACGGCAATTCATAGCAGCTGCCATGTTTTTCATGGTTTTAAGTGTGACACTGCCTGTTAGCTCGTCTTGTTCTGCTTTAGAAATACGCGCTTTTGTAACGCCTAAACGGTTCGCTAGTTGCGTTCCAGACATGCCAAGGGCATTACGCACCATTCTCAACCAGCCATTTGGGGGCATTGAGAAACCACCAAAGCGCGTATATGCTTGGTTTACCTTGTCTCTATATTGCTTTACAACAACGCTATCAATACCCATGAGTTAACCTTTATATTTACTATTTAACCTATATAGTCAATATAAATGTATACCAATTGATAATATTAGTCAATATATTTATTGACTAATAAACATTAAAAGAGCTGATATTGATTAGCTTGTGCCTGTAGATCAAGCCATTTTGGGTTTTTTGGACTTCCCCCCAACGCTGTAAAACATCTAATAATGTCCAAAATGGACAAGGTAAGTGTTTATGCGAGGTATAACGATATTCAGAAGGAGTCAATATGACAACCAAAGACACGTTATAACTTTTTATTTTTAATAAAGTTTATGTCTTTTGGTCACTCGGCATGTCTTATTGGTCTATATCAGGATGGGCAATAATGGCGAAGGTGTATCGTCGCGACGATCTCGTCGTTGAGGCTCATAGGTTTACTTACTTTAAAAAATGTCGGGCGTTACGGAAAATACGCAGCCATGGGCTATCTTCTTGCCACTCGGCCGGACGCCAAGAGAACTGACTGCTACGAAAAACACGTTCCGGGTGCGGCATCATAATGGTAAAACGACCATCAGCCGTGGTCAGACCGGTGATGCCTAGCGGTGAACCATTTGGGTTGGCTGGATAAGTGATGGTAGGCTCGCCTCGATTATCGACATAGCGCATGGACACTAATTGTTGTTGCAATGCCTTTTCTACTCTACTTGGTTTGCTCCACTCAACACGCCCTTCGCCATGCGAAACCACCACAGGTATTTTTGAACCGGCCATGCCATTAAGCAATATCGATGGCGACTCAATCACTTCGACCATAACTAGCCGTGCTTCAAACTGCTCTGATTCATTACGCTCAAAGCTTGGCCAGTGTTCAGCGCCGGGAATTAAATCTGACAGATGCGACATCATTTGGCAGCCGTTACAAACGCCTAAAGCAAAGCTGTCATCACGATGAAAGAAAGATTCAAAGACATCACGTGCGCGTGAGTTATAAAGTATTGAACTGGCCCAGCCACGACCTGCGCCTAATACGTCGCCATAGGAAAAACCGCCACAGGCTGCCAGCCCTTGAAACTCATCCAGGGTAATGCGGCCTTCGATAATATCGCTCATATGTACGTCAATGGCGGTAAAACCTGCACGATCAAAAGCGGCGGCCATTTCTATTTGGCCATTCACCCCTTGCTCACGCAATATCGCAATACGTGGTCGTGCGCTATTGATATAAGGAGCCCCTATATCTGAACGGGGATTATCATTAATATCAAAGGTTAATGATGCACTGAGGCCAGGCTGCGAGGCATCAAGTAAATTATCGTAAGCTGCTTGCGCACTTGCCGGGTTATCACGGCGCTTTTGCATGAGCCATGAGGTTTCTGACCATGCGCGTTGCAATGCAATACGAGATTGATCGAGCACTACCTTACCAGCGAGTCGAATCAAGCATTGATCATTATCAACCACATCACCAAGAA
>CAYUKF010000078.1:3550-7778 GCA_964445215.1 uncultured Thiotrichales bacterium | reverse complement strand
TTCAAATACCCCCTGTGCCGTGGGTGAACGGCATATATTGCCCATACAGACGAATAACACGCGAATCATCAGTTTATCCTCGAATTTTCTTTAATTCATAAGCCGTATGTTTTTATACTATACTCAGCAGTAGACAGAGGTGTTTAGGTGCTTAAGATGCGCTAATTTTGTTCACGATAGGCTGCTGTCGTCGCGAACAAAAAGAGGCGCCCCATAAACACCTAAGCTCCTCCATTGCGGGGCTGCGAGCGTATTATGCATGACAACAAAAAAATTGGACATTGATATTGGTAAAATCCGCGGCCTTATTGGTCGCCATGTGGCTTATAAAGACGTTAAGTATATTGTGATCGAGGTGCTGGATGAAGCCCCCGCGCTGGTACTGGAAGCGCATAGCACGGTTATACAAGCCGACCAACATGGTGAGGCTCATCGTCGCGTACCAAACACCGAAACAGTGCCTGTCTTGAACTCAAGCGGTAACGAGTATTCCCTGGCCTATTTAAATATTCATTTTCTTGATGACTAGGAGGCGTTAACACTCATCGACTGAGTAACGCGATCACTTTAGCAAGGTCTTCTTCCGTATCAACACCAAAGCCCGGATCACAAGACACATCAAGAACACAGATTTTTCTGCCATGCTCAAGTGCACGCAGCTGTTCTAATAGCTCTATAACCTCCAGCTTTCCCGCTGGCCATGTCACATACTCTTTTATAAAACCAGCGCGATACGCGTATAAACCGATATGCCGTCGATAAACATGATCGGCTACGTTGGCTAGCGGCTGTCTGCTACTAAAATCAACCCTGTCCCATGGAATCGGTGCACGACTAAAATACAATGCACAACCATTATCATCGACCAATACCTTGACTACATTGGGGTTAAATACATCTTCACTGTTTGTTATCCATTGTGCAGCAGTGATAATATCAGCATCGCTATTAACACAGTGTTCAGCAACTGCTGAAACTAACTGCGATGGCATAGTAGGTTCGTCGCCCTGCATATTGACGATGATTTCATTATCATCATAGCCACGCTGTTCGATGACCTCAGCAATACGATCTGTACCACTACGATGTTGGTCTGATGTCATACACGCAATTGCACCAAAGCCCACAGCCGCATCAGCGACACGCTGATCATCCGTGGCAATAACCACTTCTTTAGCGTCACTTTGGCACGCTCGCTCGTATACGTGCTGGATCATTGGTTTGCCAACAATGTCACGCAGTGGTTTACCGGGTAAACGTTGCGAGGCATAACGAGCTGGAATAATAATATTAAACATAAATAATCTTTATTTTTTGCTATTTATTAGATGCTGTGTCTTGGGCTGTTACTGTTTTCAACAGGCTCATAAGCGATGGCTCTAACCTGCCATCAAGTATGGCATCAATAGCAATATAATAATATTTTTCGCCCTCAACTATTTCACGGCATTTTACGGCATCTTTTTCAGTCATCAGCACAGGATATTTATCATCAAAAACCATGTCTTCAGCTTGAAAATGATAATGATCTGGAAAATCATGTTCGATCACTGTTAAACCCAATGATCTCAGGTAATGATAAAATCGCTGTGGATTACCAATGGCTGCAATGGCATGAATACTCGTACCAGTAAAGTAACCTATTCGCTTCTCTTCATTATTGATTAAACACCTTGGCGCATGAGAATGCATCGTCATGTTGTAGTGGTCGCTGTTATTGGTACTACTGTTATAAGTACCAAGACCATTAACCACAACAAAATCCACTGTTTTTAACCGCTGCTCAGGCTCGCGTAACGGGCCAGCAGGCAAGCAATAGCCATTACCTAAACCGCGTGATGCATCAATAACAGCAATTTCGATATCACGTTCTAAACGATAATGTTGCAAGCCGTCATCTGACACAATGATATCGCAGCCCTGCTCAATCAATAATTGGCTACTCGCGATTCGATCTGGACAAGCGACGACAAGACATTGTGTGCGCTGCGCCAGCAACACAGCCTCATCGCTAAGCTTGAAGGGATCGTTATCAGCAGTCACCATAAGCGGTTCTTTGTCTACATGACCACCGTAACCACGGGTAATAATGCCAGGTGTGTAACCGTGTTTTTTAAGCAAAGCTACCAGGGCAATAACCAATGGTGTTTTGCCAGTGCCACCAATGCTGATATTGCCCACCACAATCACGGGCACGGGCAATTTAACGCTTTTCAGAATGTCCAATCGATAGAGCCATCTGCGCAAACGGATTAAGCCACGAAAACACCATGAGAGTGGGCTTAATAGCGTTGCCAACGTATTGCGGTGATACCAATAATGATCGAGGCGAGGCATCTATTTAAGGACTGTTGTCTGTGTTCTTATTGTGCCCATTAAACTGTAGACGATGCAGGTGTGCATAATGACCATCTAAGGTCAATAATTCTGCATGCTTGCCTTGCTCAACTAAACGCCCTTTATCGAGCACAACGATGCGGTCTGCATTTTCAATTGTCGATAGTCGATGAGCAATCACCAGGGTAGTACGCCCTTGCATAAGACGTTTTAATGAATCTCGTATTAGTCGTTCTGATTCCGAATCCAGCGCAGAGGTGGCTTCATCCAAAATCAATATGGGCGAATCTTTAAGTAATGCTCTAGCAATAGCGATGCGCTGACGTTGCCCACCTGACAGTAAAACACCCTTACCGCCGACTTTTGTAGAAAATTTATTAGGCAAACGATCGATAAATTCAGTAACGTGCGCTGCGTCAGCCGCTGCCATCACCTCTGCTTTAGTACGACCACGCAGACTGCCATAAGCAATATTATTATAAATACTATCGTTAAATAAAATAACCTCCTGTCCGACATAAGAAATCTGTTGCCGCAGGCTTTTCAGGCTGTAGTCATTAATATTTATTTCATCGAGAATGATTGCACCACTTGTTGTTGGGTAGAGTCGTAGTAGCAAATTCATCAGTGTGGTTTTACCACTGCCTGAGCGACCGACTAATGCTACTGTCTCGCCAGGCGCCACATTAAAGCTGATGTTCTCAAGCACAATGTCATTGTCTTGATCGTAATGAAATGAGAGGTTTCGATAGGCAATCGCGCCCCGCGCTTTGGCAATTGAGTAACTGCCTTTATCTGTCTCTATATCGTGATCTATTAAACCGAATACGCTGTCAGCCGCCGTGATGCCGCGTTGTAATGACTCGTTAATTTTGGCCAGTCGTTTTAAGGGGGATAACAACATTAACATAGCCGCAAAAAGAGAGCCGAAGGTTCCAACAGAAACCGGGGTAGTAAAAGTATCGTTTGTCGCCAGGTAAATGATGCTAACTAAAAACAATACAGGTATCACCTGTATCACTGGCACACTGAGCGCAGTTGTTAGAATCATTTTCATATTTTGTTTGCGATTGGCTTCATTAGCGTGTTCGAAATTACCTTCTTCCTGCTGCTGACCTTGGAAGGTCTTAATAATTTTCTGCCCCTCTATAGCCTCTTCAGCAATATGAGCAGTGTCGCCCATTGAGGCTTGAATACGACGACTGATTTTCCTAAAACGTTTGCTGACATAGACTGCCATCAAAGCAATAATCGGTGCTGTCATAATAAAAATGAGGCTAAGTTTCCAATTAAGGTAAAACATCCACCCCAGCAAAGCTAAAACAGTAAGCGAATCACGAACAAGTATCGTTACAGCATTAGTCGTCGCAGTTGCTACTTGTTCGCTATCAAAGGTAAATTTCGACAGGATATGACCTGAAGATGAGTGATCAAAATATTTCGTTGGCAGGTGGGTTATTCGTGTAAACATTTGGCGGCGAATATCTTTGACCACATGGCGGCCAACGCTAGCCATATAGTAAGTTGAAAAGAATCCACCTAGAGAGCGGGCAATAAAAACAAGTAACAATAATAACGGCGTCCATAGCATCCATTGAGGATCACGATTGACAAAGTTTTGGTCGAGCAACGGTTTAATCAATGCTGCAAACGCCGCATCTGTCACGGCATAACAGACCATGCCGATGACAGCAATAATAAACGTCCCTTTATAAGGGCTGACATAGCCGAGCAAGCGTCGGTAGGTGGTTACCGCCGTGCCGTTAATCGGTGCTGGCATTAGCGGCCGTCTTGGAGGCTGTTTTGGGTTACGCTTGAGAGTCGACGAATGCCAAGCTGTGCTGCAACATCCATCGCCGTAACAACCGCTTGGTAAGGCGTGTTGGCATCG
>CAYUKF010000078.1:2088-3450 GCA_964445215.1 uncultured Thiotrichales bacterium | reverse complement strand
AATAGAAACACCACATCAATCAGTGGCGTAAGATTAACGTCAAGCTCAGTTGTCCCTTGCGGTCTAAGGTTCACGGCTAATCGGGATCCTTCTCACGTTCACCATGCAAGACTTCAACAAGTTTTAATGCCTCTTGCTCCATAATATTGGCCAGCTCGGTGACGCGACGCTGAAAATGGCGATAAAATATCAAGCTGGGAATGGCAACAGAAATACCGGCCGCAGTAGTAATCAAGGCTTCAGAAATACCACCAGCCAATACCGTAGGATTACCCACTCCTTGGTCTGTGATCGCAGCAAACACCTTGATCATGCCAATTACGGTGCCTAGTAAACCAAGTAAAGGTGTGATCGACGCAATCGTACCCAGCGTATTAAGGTAACGCTCCAGCTCATGTATTACTTGACGTCCATGCGCTTCGACAGCTTCCTTCATCACTTCACGACTGTGACGCATGTTAATGATGGCGGCAGCCAAAACACGTCCTAGCGGTGAGTTATTACGTAAGCTAGACAAGCGCGAGGCATCAAGTTGACCATACTGTGCCCACTGCCATATTTCAGTGACCAAATTTAACGGACAAACTGCTCGTCGCCGTAAAACCCAAAATCGCTCGATAACGATGGCCATAGCAACAACCGAGCACAAGAGGATGGGGTACATTAGAAACCCACCGGCACCAACTAATTCAAGCAACGCTCCACCCTATATGTTATGACTAAAAATACTTCTAACCACCAACAATCATACCGAACTCTTCATCAGATCGAAACGACTGAGTTGACTCAAGAAGTTTCTCAGTCCACCTGTAAACTATAGTCTATAGCTTGTTCAGTATTTTTATCTGACTGTATGCCAAAATCGTCGCTGCTCAAGCCGGTATTGTCTTGGTTCTGCAATGTCACCATCGCCATCCAAAACAAAATGTAATGTGCCCGAATCATCACTACGATACGCCTTAGCACCTAGATCTTGATATCGCTTAGCAACCTGCTCTTTAGGGAAACCATAATGATTACGGTAACCTACAGTATATATCACATAATTTGGATTAATATTGTCAACAAGGCCTTTAGTCGAAGAAGTACGGCTACCATGATGCGGTGCTACAACAATATTTGCATTGAGCTTATCACGCTGGTGGGTTAGCAAATAACGCTCAGCGTCTTTCTCAATATCTCCCGGCAACAGCACCGCTTCAACACCATTACTCACACGCAATACACAGGATCGATTATTGCGGATTTTACGTTTATTCTTAACACTGTAGCTAGCATCCGGGTGCAACCATTCAAAAGTGACTCCATCCCATTGCCATGACTGCCCTGCCATACACGCCTGATACCCCAATGGCGGCGCAT
>CAYUKF010000078.1:0-1988 GCA_964445215.1 uncultured Thiotrichales bacterium | reverse complement strand
TCCCATTGCCATGACTGCCCTGCCATACACGCCTGATACCCCAATGGCGGCGCATTGCTACTGCTGTCAGTAAAAAACGAGGGCACAGAAGTGAGTACTTGCTTGACGCTTATTCCCGCTAAAATCGATGCCGCGCCACCAATATGGTCATTATCGGCATGACTAACAACCAGCATATCAACTTGTCTCAACCCTTGCGCACGTAAATAGGGTAAAACGACAGCGCTGCCCATGTCGAACTGATCACTAAAACGCGCACCCGTGTCGTAAATTAGAGTGTGGTTCTCCGTTGTTATTACCATAGAGCTACCTTGACCCACATCTAATACACTCAGCCAAAAGGTATTTTTTGCAGGACGCTCAATACTGTAAAAAAACAAGGGTAAAAACCCGACAATACCTAGCCATCTTGCCGGCCAACCACGTGGAGCCAGCAACCACAGCGTTCCTGCCATCAACATAATGGTCGAAGAAATATCCAACACAGGTAAATCGATGGGTAATGTTGAATATTTGTGCACAGTTACCAAGACGTGTTCCAAAGCAACTAGGCTGTAATGTGCTGCAAGCAATAACCACCCTGATAAAACTGGCAATACATCGACAAACACTAAAGCCGATAAGGTCAATGGCACAGTAATCAAGCTGACCAATGGCACAGCGATAAAATTGGCTAGCGGCGATAACAACGGCACATTTTGAAATAAGACAATGAGCAAAGGTGCCAAACCAATCGCAACGATCAAATGTATGCGGCCAAAGCGCCACCAAAGACTGTTCGTTGTTAAACGATTACCAAGGCAAAATAAAATGACGCCCACCGCCGCATAAGATAACCAAAACCCTGCCGACAAAGCCGCTAAAGGATCGTAAATCAGTACCGCCAGTAGTGACAATGCCCAGATATGACTGAGCGCTAAAGGGCGTTGAAAAATAATACCGAGCATGGCCACCGTCACCATAATCAAAGCACGTTGTGTCGGTATCGAAAACCCTGCCATCGCGGCATAAAGCAGTGCCGCAACCCACGCCAATATCGCTGCAATGCGTGGTGCAGGAACATTTAGCCATCGCCCTAAACTGCGTGGCCACAACCAGCGCACCGTAAAAAATACCCAGGCGGCGATTAAACCAATGTGTAATCCAGAGATCGCCACAAGATGGCTGGTACCGGTGTCTTGTAAACGTTGCCATTGCTGACGTGAAATTTGCCCGCGCTCACCTAATGCCAACGCTTGAATAATACCCACCTGGTCTGACTCGCCAACCAAATCAGTAATACGATCAAATAAATGCTGACGTAAACGATAAAATGCATCAACCATATTATGGTTATCAAGTCGGCTATTGGTCGCTGCCTTTCTGACATAGCCAGTGGCATTAATGCGTTGTTGCAATAGCCAACGTTCGTAATCAAAACCACCGGGGTTCATCATGCCATACGGGCGTTTTAACCGAACAGTCAAGCGCCAGCGCTGGCCCGATGCAATTTGTCGTGCCTCATGCCCATACCACGACAGTCTGATGCGTTGAGACCCGGTAATTTCCACACCATCAACCTGCATAGTCTCTAACGCAAAAACAAATCGAATGGAATGGTCTCTTCTGACTGGAATCGATACAATTGATCCCTCTATAATTGCGTCCTTGCCCTCAAGTTCAGGAGCCAAAGTGCCGTCTAATAGGATTGATGCGCGTAGCGATAACCAGAGCACACCGCACAACAGTAACGCCACAGTACTGACACGAGGCAACCACAGCGACACAAGCAGGAGTGGAAACAGCAACAACGACCAGACAAGCGACGGCAAATGAGTGAATTGCAAGGCAATCACCACGCCGATGAGAAAAGCGATTGTCCCTAATCGCATGGTCAGTCCATAAAAATACGATGCAGCAACTCACATCATACGTTAGAAGCCAGGGTCTGTTAACCCTATAAACATGACAGCGACGACGGCCATTTTTTCGCAGGACAAGGCGCAGTG
>CAYUKF010000077.1:3831-7954 GCA_964445215.1 uncultured Thiotrichales bacterium | reverse complement strand
TTTTTTAATAAAGGTTGCTAGTTGCTTCTTAATCAATAGCCTCGCGACTTTTTTGCTAAAACATGTGAGAATAAGGTATCTAGGGAAGCTCTGAACAAGTCATGATTGTTTTACGCTGGCTAAAATCGCCCCAATGGGTTTCGAAGATCGCAGCAATAGAACCACTATTGCCGCTCACGTCGCAACCCATTACAACGATTTTACCTCAGCCTAAATTCAATCAGACTTATTCAGAGCTTCCCAGGCTTAATTATTGGCTTTTTCTGCAAAAATGACAATAGATCACGATGACGCTTGATCGTTACCTGCGTAAAGAGGTGTTAGCAAATTTACTGGGCGTTTTGACGGTGCTGTTGTTGATATTTCTTGGTAATCGCTTTGTCCGTTTTCTCGGTGAGGCGCTTGACGGTGAGTTACCGCAGGATACCATTCTTACTGTTTTGATGCTCAAGCTTGTTAGCGCGTTGGTGGTGATTGTGCCACTTGCATTGTATTTGGCAGTGTTATTAGGCTTTGGCCGGCTCTATCGCGATAATGAAATGACAGCTATGTTTGCGTCTGGTGTTAGTCCCTTACGCATGGCTAAGGGCTTACTTTGGTTGATTATACCTGTGGCGCTGATGATGGCTTTTCTGTCGTTACAGTTATCACCTTGGGCAGAGGAACAAGTTGAACGTATTCAGGATGAAGTGCAAGTACGTATTGGATTACATGGCATCAGTGCGGGTCGCTTTATTGAAGACAAATCTGGTAATGGAGTGCTTTATGTTGATCGCATCGATGATAGCACTGCGACCTTGCATAATATTTTCGCGCAATGGCGTAAAGATGGTCGTTTAGCCACGGTCAGTGCTAAACGCGGCTATGTCAAAGAAGATGAAGCCTATGGTGCTCGTTATTTAGTGCTTGAGGAAGGCTATCGTTACGAGGGTGAGCCGGGTGCGGTTGATTTTCGGCTGATTCGTTTTCAGCGGCATACAATTTATCTTGCAGCGCAGCCCATTAAAGTCAGTCAACGTCGTGACAAAGCGCTATCTACCTCAGTACTGTTGCGATCAGATTCTTCATCTACCAGCGCAGAATTTCAGCGACGTTTGTCGATACCTATCGCAACGATCTTATTGGCTTTGTTGGCTTTGCCTTTGAGCAAGGTGTCGCCACGCCAGGGTAGATATTCTCGGTTATTACTCGCAATTCTTGTTTACGCGGTGTATAGCAATATGCTGACCGTAGCACAGTCGTGGTTGGGGCGTGATCTAATGCCGGCTGTGTTAGGCCTTTGGTGGGTACACCTTATTGTTCTGGGGCTTATTATCTTTTTGTTTGCGCGCATGAGTGGCATACGCCTGTGGCATCGGAAGCGAATAGTAATATGATGTTAATTGATCGTTATATTGCACGTAGCATTGCCTGGAGTAGTGTATTCGTTACCTTAATTTTGCTGACCTTGTTTATTTTTATCGATTTTATTGGTGAACTGGGTGATGTAGGCAAGAGTGATTATGGTGTGGTGCAGGCTTTGGTTTATGTTGTACTAACCCTGCCCGAATTGTTGTATCAGTTATTTCCCGTATTGGCTTTATTGGGCACCTTAGTTGGTTTAGCTTTACTTGCTAATCATGGCGAACTGATTGCGATACGCGCAGCGGGGGTGTCGCTTTGGCGCATACTGGGTTCAGTCAGCATGATCGGTTTCGTTTTCGTTGTGCTGTCTTTTGTTGTGGGTGAGTGGTTGGCGCCAAAGTCGGGGGTGTTTGCCGAGCAGTATAAATCACGTTTGCAATCGGGTGATGCTGCCTTTAAAAAAACCAGTAAGGGTTATTGGTTGCGCGATAAAAATCATTTCATTTACGTTGCAGGGCTTGGCTCGCAAGGTAAACCCGGTGGTGTACGTATCTGGACCGTTAACGACGAGACCTTAGAGTTGACCCAGTTATTGCGTGCTGAGACAGCGGTAGCTACTGATCGAGACGGGGGGCAGGGTTGGCAATTGAATAATGTTGATGTCGTTACGCTGTCGATGTCAGGCGTACACAGTCAACATGTTCGCACCATGCCGTGGCATGATTTGCCAGATAAGTCTTTGCTTGCAGCGGCGTCGACCAAGCCTGAAGAGCTCTCTACCTTTGAGTTATTACGTTATGTTAGCTATCTACAAGATAATGGCATAGAGGCGCCATCCTATGAGCAAACGCTTTATTCGAAGATCGTGGCGCCGCTGACTGTCGCCGTAATGGTATTGCTAGCCTTCCCTTTTGTTTTTGGCTCGTTACGTAGTGCGGGTATTGGTCATTATGTTTTTATTGGCGCCTGTATTGGCATTGGTTTTCATTTGCTTAATGAATTATTACGTTATAGCGGGCTAGTTTATGGTTTGCCTCCGCTATTTAGCGCTTTGGCACCAACGATTCTTTTCTTTATCATTGCTGTGCTTTCTCTGCGCCGTATTTTTTAAGGGAGTGCGATTCGCACCTCGATCTGAAAGGTTGTCGTCATCAATTTCGTTGCTCCAGAATTGATCAGAGGCTCCCTAAGCACTAGTGCTGGCTTCAGCTTTCGATTTGTTTGCCGAAAGAATAGTTTGAGCTGTGGCATTGAGATTCTGAAATAAATGTTTTCTTTTGAAGAAGTCACTGATTTTCCCATTTTTGCGGATTTTACGCCCGAACAAGTGGAACAAATTATATCTTGTTCTGCACAGAAGGCGTACGAAAAAGGCTGCGTGATAATTCATGAGTCTGGCGATTGTTCTGATATTTATATCATTATGGATGGCCGAGTCGATGTCGGGATTCAGTCGTATTCACGTTCACCATTAAAGAATGGGGGTGATGGCAATAAGCGCTTGGCGCTATTACGCGTTGGCGATATTGTTGGCGAGATGGCCTATATAGAACAGCGTCGTTGTGCTGCAAAGGTGTCTGCATTTGATGATGTGTGTGTGCTTCGTATTGCTAAGGGTAAACTTGATACGCTGTTTGAGCAAGAGCCAAAACTCGGTTTCCTGTTTATGCGTAATATCGCACGCATTATTTCTCAGCGACTAATCCAACTTAATTTCTTATGGCGTGATGATGTTTAAACTCGCCGCCTACGCATTTTGAAAAACATGCCTTAAATCTCAGCATAACTGCATGCTTTACGGTAGTATGGGTATTGTCTGAACAATACTCATAGGTCTATAGATGTACTGGCTTTTTGGTGTGATAATTGGCGCGGTAGTGCTGCTGTTGTTGGTGCTAATTTTTGCTAACTTCAGACGCTATACATGGCTGATTATTTTGGTTGTTGCTTTGTTGCTTGTGATGCTTAGCATTCTGTATTTGCGCGATAGTGATGATGCAAGTGCGCGCGATGATTTTAGCTTGGAAAATATTGTCTTAGGCAAAGCTGAGCTTAGCCCTTCTCATGGAAGTTATTATCGCTTTGCTGTCAGTGTCGAAAATCTATCGATTAATCAGCAGCTTGCTGCTATGGAAGTATTAATTGAATTGCTAGATTGCATTGGATCTGGCTCAGATCGCCAGTGCGAGGTTAGTGAAAGTAATGAAAAGCGTATCAATTTACGTCTGCTTGCGACTAATGCAAAGCGTGTAGAGTCTTATATTGCCTTTTCAAATATTGCTGTTAAGCGCGCCGATGATCAATGGCGATATACCCTGATTCGCGGTATTGGTCGCTAGCCCGTATTTCTCGCCAGGATGACGAATTCTCGCTTAATCTTTACCCCCGTGTCAAGCACGGGGCAGGCTCCACGAGGGGGTGCCGAGGTGATTTTACAGCGAATTTTTTTCGCTCGGAAATACAGCCCGTATTCCACTGTCTCAGAAAGTCCACTGTGAAATAAAATCTCTGCGCGCCCCGAGGGTTGTCGTCAGACAACTCGAGGAAGTACTTCCCCTCAAGGGGGGCAAAACTGAGTCTTGGGGTGTGATCATCTCGCCCTCTGGTGAGAAATGCGGGCTAGTTTCTCTTGCTATTTAGTGCTTAATATCCTTGTCTTTCCTTGGTGCTATCGGTTTTGCAGATTATTTGGTGGGTAAGTCGTCTAAAGGTCTATTAACTGTACTTAAAGTTATTGTGCTAATCGCCGTTACAGATGCTAGGAGTATTAATCCTATTG
>CAYUKF010000077.1:0-3731 GCA_964445215.1 uncultured Thiotrichales bacterium | reverse complement strand
AGGAGTATTAATCCTATTGTCATTGGCGGATGAAGACAGGAGTGGATAATGTCAAGGTTGATGAAAGCAGTTGATGATCGCACTAAACTGGCTGGTACTAACCGACTAGAGGTGCTTCTCTTCAGCTTGGGCGAAGATAAGAATACGGGCCGGGCAGAAATCTACGGAATAAACGTGTTTAAAGTGCGCGAGGTGATGCGTGTGACAGACATTACTCATGCGCCAGATGTGCCCGATGCGGTAGAAGGCATGATCAGTCTGCGTGGCAGTATGATTCCCGTTATTAACTTGGTTAGATTCTGTGGTGTTGAAACAGAGATAGCACCAGAAATTCTGATTATTACTGAATATAACCGTTTTACTCAGGCAGTTTTAGTACACTCAGTAGAAAGTATTTTGCGTCTTGACTGGACCCAGGTAAAAGCACCACCACCAATGATGTCTAACCGTATGGGTGGTTTGATTACAGCGGTAACGCAACTGGATGATAATCGTATTGTCATGATTCTTGATGTTGAAAAAGTGATGGCGGATACAGGGGACTTTGGTAATGATCCGTCTATCTATGATGCTATTGAAGCATTTCATACTGAAGCTATTGTCTTGTTCGCCGATGACTCAGTAGTCGCACGTAAACAGATTGAAACTACCTTTAATGCAGTAGGCATTAAACATATTAGCGCTAAAAATGGTAGAGAGGCTTGGGCTCGGCTTGAAGGGCTTGCTACGCGTGCTGAGCAGGAAGGAAAACCCATCCGAGATTATGTGGCAGCTGTGCTCACTGATGTGGAAATGCCAGAGATGGATGGTTATGTCTTGACTAAGAGAATCAAGAATGATCCGCGATTTAAAGGTGTACCGGTAATAATGCATTCTTCTTTGTCAGCTGATGCAAACAGGTCTATTGGTCATGCTGTGGGCGCTGATTATTATGTGCCTAAATTTGATCCGAAGGAGTTGACGGATGTATTTCGTCCTATTCTTCAGAAATGGCAGGAAGAGAAAGAGGCGCGTGAGGCGAATAGCTCAGCCGCATAAGTTTGTTTGTTGCCATAACTATATGAACGGCCGTTATTTGGCAATTATTAAATGGTAGTCAGAAAATCGATACGGAGATTGTAAGTGACTGTAAAAACTAATTATTAGATAGCAATTAAAGTAGCCTATCACCAGGCGAAAAAAACATGAACCAGTTCGCGCTGAACAATATTTCTGATGCCAGAGTAACCCAAGAAATAACTGATTTTCGTACTAGTCAGCCAGATCCTTACGCTAGATATCTTGCCAACGCTAATAAAGGCAGTGGTGGTGTAATTTCCACAGAAGATATTTTTGATAGCCGTGGTCAATTGTTGATCCGTCAGCATTCGAATATTGACGAGCGTTATGCACAGCGTCTGTTACAGCATCGTTTACTAAAGCCTTTAGAAGAGCAAGTCAAGGTGAAGAATTGCCTGACTAACGCGGATTTTCTTGCTGAATATTCACATTTTTTTGAATCACATCGTGATATTTCTGCGGTGCAGCGGCATTTACGGTTTACAGGTGAATTAGAGCAGCTGATACAAGGTATGAATTTGCCACTTGTGCTTGCACAAAAGATGACAGTGATGAAAGTGTGTCTGCCTGAACAATTTCAAAAAGCTTTATTTAGTTCTTGGTTAGCAGCACTGATTGCGCGGGAAATGTCTTTAGATAAAAAGGATGTTTATGCTGCGTTTATCTCTGGTTTAGTACATGACATTGGCTTTCTCCATATCTCACCTGATGTTTTGAATAAGAAAGGTGAAGTTAATGCCAACGATTGGCGCACCATTCAAAGTCATGTCGTCATCGGACAAGTAGTGTTAAAAAGTTACCCAGAATTACCTGAATCTGTTGCCCGGGCAGTACTTGAACATCACGAGCGTTGTGATGGTACGGGTTATCCAGCAGCAAAAGATGAGGACAGTTTGTCGGTTATGGGTCAAATTGTTGCGATGTCAGATGCGTTGCAGGCGTTGCGTATGGGAGTCTTTACTAAGGCTGGACGTAATTTTCGCGACGCTTTGCCTTTTTTGCGACTGAATTCAAATACACATTATTATGATATCTACCGGGTAACAGTAGATATTATTCGTAAATCAGGGCTACAGCCGACACCTGTTGCGCACCCTCAAGATAACTCCCAGTATATTTCATTATTGGTGCGGCGTATTAATTATCTCAAGCAGGTCATTGATGCCATGAAGCAAATTGTGGATATCCTTCGTGGAATAGAATATGGGCCGAAGGGTCGCGTTTGCGTACGCACATTTAATCAGGTATTAACTGCTATTACGACATCAGGAATGGTGCGCGATGAACTATCAGATTGGATTAAGTTGATTGATGGCAGTATCGACGAATCTGTTCTAATTGAGATCAATGAGATTGAATTAATGCAGAATGAATTGATATGGCAAATAAGCAGTGCGCAACGCACATTTAATGCCTTTCTTGAGCGCGAGTGTAATGTTAACACACAGATGCAGTCGACTTTGCGTAGGCGCAATGATTATCTACGTGGGGCATTAGAAAAACTGCACCAACGTTAAATTTCTGTATTTCCTTAGCTGTTGTGTAATGTTCTTTTTATTTCCTCTTCTGCTCGCCAGTCAAATTGCATGTTGTCGTTAAATCGGCGATGATAAGACCTGTTGTCAGCACCATAATAGATGCCGTAATTGATGGTGGGGAATGTTAGATTTAAAAACTGAGGAGAATATGTAATGAGAAAGACGAGTATAGCCATTGCTATGGCCGCCCTAATACTGGGTGCATGCAGTGATAACGAGCATGAAGTTAATGAATCAGGGTCGATTAGCAGTGTGCCATCTACCCCTTCCGCAGTGATGGAGTCTATGAGTGGTAAAGAGCAGGGTGATCAGGCGGTTGATTCAGCTATGGAAGCCGCAGAAAAATCAATGGACGACACTACTGACACAGCTATAACTGATGGCGTGATGGATAAAGCAGAAGAAATGACCGCTGACAGTGGTGCGGGCGATGTCATGGACGCAGCCGCTGAGATGGCTGATGACGGTGTTGATGCCGTGAAAGAAATGGCAGTAGACAGTGGCATGATGGATAAAGCCGAGGAAATGATGGCTGATACTGATGGCGCTGACATGATGGATACTGCAAAAGCAATGGCAGAAGACAGCAGCATGATGGATAAAGCTGAAGAGATGGTCGATTCAGCAACAAGTGGTTTAGCCGCAGTGAACATAGAAGACGGCACTGCATTAGCCAAGAAGAGCGGCTGCTTCGCCTGCCATGCGATTGATCGCAAGATACTTGGACCATCTTGGAAAGATGTTGCAGCCAAGTATGCCGATGATAAAGCTGCCGGCAAGGCACATTTGCTGACCAAGGTCGCCAAGGGTGGTAAAGGCGTTTGGGTTGATGCAGGAATTGTGGCACCAATGCCGCCTTATTCTCCACGCGTTAGCGATGAAAATATCGAAATCTTGGTAGACTTTGTGCTTGGCCTCTAAGTACTTAGGCGTCCTTACAAAAAGGTTGGGCAGCGGTTGCTGCCCAACCTTTTTTATTGCCTAAGCATAATCCTAAATAAATCAGTTAAATCTACTGTGATCGTCTAATGCACTAAACCTAACGTATTTTTGCTAATTGTAGACTCACCCGTAGAGTAACTACGCGATCGTCTAAAATTAGCAAAAAACACTTTATCTTTATCACTTTAGACG
>CAYUKF010000076.1:4816-7995 GCA_964445215.1 uncultured Thiotrichales bacterium | reverse complement strand
ACACATCAGGCACTCATTACCCCCACTACTTACTGGAATACGAGTCACCAGCACGATAACTGAGCGACTTTTAACCTGAAATATATTTCTTTATTCATTTTTCTGTAACTCAACCAAGTGTTTGAATAACAATCTGGCTGATTTTGGCGTCTTATTCAGTTCCTGTTCTTTTTTTGCATTTCGTATCAGTTGATTGATGTGTTGTCGTTCAAGGTTTTTAAATCTATTTGCCAATTCCTCTAATAGTTTTAGATCGCCTTGTAAAAGTCGATCTCTCCATTGCTCGACCTCATGGAAGACCTTGGTTTTTTCTTTATGCGGCTGCTGAAATTTATTTAACATTAAACGTATAGATATGGCATCTTCATCTGATATGAGGTTTCCTAGATACTTAAATTGTCGGCTTAAGGCACCATGTTTCAATGACTTTGCTAGCTCGATAGCATCCCTGAGTCTATCTGAAAGTGGAAGTTTCTCGAGTTGCTTGTGAGATAACGCGACCAGTTGTTTGCCTAAGGCCTGAAATTCATGGAACTCGCGCTTGATTTGCGATTTACTCTTTGGCCGTGTCTCAAATTCTTTATCGACGGTATGCTGATTTTCCATTCTTATTATTCTCTTGCCTCGTGCAAAGGTTTCAATTTGTATGAATTTTTTATAACTTAAAAAAAGAAGTTTTCGCTTTCGGGGAAATAACGATAATCAGTGATGCTATCTGGCTCAATCAAACCAGCGAGAATGGCATTCACATCTCGCACAACTTTGTTGATATACCATAGTGGTTTTCTCTGGGTGATAGATTCATCCAATGATATTGACCAGATTGAAACG
This sequence comes from uncultured Thiotrichales bacterium, assembly GCA_964445215.1. Taxonomy (GTDB): domain Bacteria; phylum Pseudomonadota; class Gammaproteobacteria. The sequence goes on along the minus strand of CAYUKF010000076.1, from coordinate 7,164 downwards.
TGGCGGGTATTAATCAAGCGAAGTGAGTTCGACTTAGCCCATTCTGCTGAGACTTGTTCGCCTATCCAACGAAGTTTGTTCTGCACAAGCGCTCTTTCATCTGGATCTTCAATGCTCTCAAGCGCATCGTTTGTCATTTGGCGCCAGCCGTTACTATAGAGCTCGCTACCATGATAAAAGCTAATGACCCATTTTAGGTAATTGTCTAAGTTTTGCTGACGCTGGTTTTCAAGGTCATGCTCATATTCGCTGACATAAAAAGAATGGGGGGGAATATCATTTGGCCAGGCTGGTTGTTTTGGCAAGGAAGCACAACTTGCCAATATACACATCGATACGAAAACAATGGCTAACAACTTCATAAGACTAATTCCTGACCAGCACCAAGCCCTACAATTAATATCGACCCATTCACAAGTTCCTTAAGGAGCCTCTGATTAAGTGAGACCGTAAACTTGCGTAGATTATCCTTAGCTTTATTCTTCTCAATAAGTGTGAGTAAATTTCGGCCAATTTTCATCCAAGAATTAAGTATTGAATAGCTATATAAGCAATTGATTATTAAATATAATACAGCGCATTTTCGTATGCAACCACAAAGAATTCTTTTAGCGCTTTGGCTGAGGTAATAAGGCGTTTAAAATAGTCTCCAAATTATAACGCATCATTTTTAAATAGGTCGATGCCAAGCCGTCACTGTTTGACAAAGAATCAGCATAAAGGCGTCCGACAATGCGGCATCCGGTTTCGTCCGAAACCTGGCGCAGTAATTGTGAACTGCTAGTACCTTCAAAAAATGCAGCAGTGATATTGTCAGATTTTATCATTCTAATCAGCTGTGCTAGGTCTTTTGCCGATACATCAGCACTGCTGTTGATTCCCTGCGCAGCGATAAACTCAATATCGTAGGCTGACTCAAAATAGCGATACGCGTGGTGCGATACCAGTAATTTACGTCGGTCGTTGGGAATATTGGACAGTTGTTGATGAAACTCTTTTTCTAATGCGTCCAGTTTTATCTGATAGTCATCGCGCTGCGAAAGATAATATGATTGATTGACTGTATCGACCGCTGCAAACCCTTCAGCAATATTATCAATATAGATTTTGGCGTATTGAATATTTTGCCAGGCATGAGGGTCACTGTGTACATTCTCCTCTGTGAAATTATGATCATCGTGATCGTGTCCGGCTGAGGCTAACAAAGGAACATTGTCGCTTGCTCTGATCACCAAGCCTTGGTATCCCGATGCCGAAATTAAGCGTTCAATCCAGCCTTCAAAGCCCAATCCATTGATGATAAGCACATCCGCTTGAGCCAACCGCTGTGCATCTTTAGGCCGAGGCTGATACACATGAACATCTGCTTCTGGGTTAACTAAAGTATAAACAGCAACATGCTCACCCCCTATCACATGCGCCATATCAGCCAAAATGCTAAACGTGGTAACAACGCTAAGACGGTTATCTGACTCTGTTATCCCCGCGCGCGCAGGAATAGATGCCAGGTTAGTTGATAATAAGACGGCGATAAGAAAGGCGCGAATCAACATTGACATATTGCTGAAAGCTTAAGCTTCTAAATGACGTGTTGTACGCAAACGCTGCGTAATAACACCATCGCGCGCAAACAATATTGAGAAGATATAAATTGCGCCCAACATTAATATGATAGCCGGACCCGATGGTACACCCGCATAATACGATAATAATAAACCTGAATAGCCAGCTAATACGGCAATAATCACCGCTGTGAAAATCATAGTGCCAATATTGCGTGCCCAAAATCGCGCTGCAGCGGCCGGTAAAATCATAATGCCAACGGCCATCAGTGTGCCTAAGGCATGAAAACCAGCAACTAAATTGATAACGACTAACACCAAGAATCCATAGTGTGCTACTGGGCTGAGCTGGCTTACGCTACGCAAATAACCCGCATCGACACACTCCATAACCAAGGGGCGGTAAATCAGCGACAGCGCAAAAATCGTTATCGTCGTCATTGATGCAACAAGGTAAAGCGTTGCATTATCCAAGGCAAGAACACTGCCAAACAGTACATGTAACAAATCAATACTATTGCCACCAAGTGAAACAAGCAGAACACCTAAAGCTAACGAGATTAAATAGAATGCAGCGAGACTGGTATCTTCACGCAATACTGTTGTACGAGCCACCACGCCTGACAATAAGGCAACAGTCAGGCCAGCAATAATTCCACCCACCGTCATGGCAGCCAATGATAAGCCAGAAATGAGGTAAGCAAACGCGGCGCCGGGTAACACAGCATGTGACATGGCGTCACCCATCAGACTCATGCGTCGCAGCATTAAAAATATGCCTATCGG
>CAYUKF010000076.1:0-4716 GCA_964445215.1 uncultured Thiotrichales bacterium | reverse complement strand
GCATCATCATCAAAGGCTTCGGTCAAGGTTTGTGCGCGTAAAAGATTTGCTGCCGAAAGCACATCACTGGTATCACCTATCGCCACCAATTCGCGTGCGAGTAAGAGTGTCTTTGGAAAGTATTGGCGTACTTGGTGCAAGTCATGCGTCACTGCAAGAATGGTCTTGCCCGCTTTATTCCATTCTAAAATCAACCCCATCAAATCATTCGCCGTACGGCTATCAATCGCCGCAAAAGGCTCATCAAGCAATACCAAATCAGCATCTTGCAATATCAATCTGGCAAACAACGCGCGTTGTAATTGTCCTCCCGACAAAGTGCCTATCGGTCTTTTCTCAAAGCCACGCAATCCAACCCGAGCAATCGCTTGTTGTACTGCCTGATAACAGCCGCGACCAAACCCTCTATACGCACCATGGCGATGCCATAAACCCATTGCCACCATATCCATCAAGCTAATAGGAAAACTACGGTCGATATCTGCTTGTTGAGGTAAATAGGCGATACTGGAACGAGGAGTTTGGATAGTAAATTTCCCTTCCAGAGGTTTAATAGTACCCATCACACCTTTTAAAAGCGTCGACTTTCCACTGCCATTTGGCCCTACTATTGCCAATAGCTGCCCCTTAGGCACATCCATATCTAAATGGTGTACTGCCGGGTGTTGGTCGTAGCCCAGGGTGACATTACTCAAACATAAGCTAGGCTGGCAGTCCGTCATTGCAATGCCCAAAACACCGCAAGCCAAAGCACAAGCAAGGCAATAGCAGCCAAGCCAAAGCGCCCTAACGCGCTAGACAATAGAAAAGAAAATTGATTTACCACAATAGCTTGCGTTTATAATTGCACTCAAAATATAGGCTACATAGAACTGAGGAAGAACTTAGCCAATATGAATCCAATGACCTCGTCGATACAATAAGTTATATTGTAACATTATTACGAATTGCTCAAGTGAACACTAAGGTATTGAAAGCTCGCCATATCACTGAGAGATTAAAACTAAATTCGCTGCTCATACCCAGCAAGCAGTGATGACTTTATTATCCTTCTGAACTCAACAACGGAAAACAAAGTGGCTTGAGCTGAAGAACCTCTCGCTCGCCCAAGCCACCTAAACATCTTTATGACAATAAAAAACTAACGTGGCTTACTGAAGACATAATCAGAGTCTTTAACTTGCGCTTCATGACAAGCAAAGCAGCCAGCACCACCGTCACTCACAAGACGTTCGTCCGTACTGTCACCAGCAAAACCCTCAAAGCCCCAGCCACCTGTTTTACTAAAGTGTTTGGAATCCTTAACCATAACGCCAGTAAGCTTACGATCCCCCTCCTGCAAGGCACCACCACCCTCGTTGCTATGGAATAAATCAAAAACAATCACCGAACCCTCGGCAAATTGGCTATTGGAAAAGCCGTCAAGTGCTATGTCATTAGCGTAGATGTGATGAATGCCTTCAAACGGATCCGCTAAGGCATGGTCAGCATAAAGCACCATTGATTTAACATGATTCCAACTTTGAAAGTTTTCTGGATATTCAATCTTGTTCTCTGCTTTGGCACAGGCAAGAACAGCCATAGTGAGAACAGCAATAGCAGCTAATCGTTGTAGTTTCATGTCTCTTTTTCCTCTTATTTAGTATCGAATCGATACTTTATAGGAAATATAAACACTGGTCAAGTTAGTGCCGTGTCAACCGTATAATGACGATCTCAGAGCCATTGAAACAGCCCAAGGCAAGGCGCAGGCCATGCAGCAATAGTGGTTCTATTGCGCCCTGAGGGAATGCGGTAGCATTCCTGAGGAAGTACTCTTGGGGTGCAAGTGGCTGCGCCCCGGAGGAAGTGCCCCCGTGCCAAGCACGGGGCAGGCTCTTGGGGTGTAACGCCGCATTGGGCTGTTTCAATGGCTCCCTTCGGGCGAGACGAGAAGCGGCCATCTGCTGTGTTCCGCTCGCTTGAATTAGCGACCGCTAGTCCTGCACTCGCGCGCCTTACATATGACCGCTTCTCGCCTCGCTGAGATCGTCATTATACGGTTGACACGGCACTAGTATGTATCCGATACTATTACGCTCCGTTTGTAGAAGAAGCTGTATGTAGTATGAAGAACAGTCAGCACCTGCTAGAACTTATTGAACGAATCGGTAATCTGCTCAGACTAGAAGAACGCGAGCTTGGTAAAGCGGATAGTCTGCAACCCGTACATGTACAAGTGTTGGAATATCTTGCTCTTTGCAACCGCTTCAGCAATACCCCGCTATCCTTAAGTCGTTATCTTGGTATCAGTAAAGGTACTGTTTCTCAAACAGCAATAGTATTAGAAAACAAAGGATTGATTGAGAAAGTTCAGGATAACAATGATCGTCGTATTATCCACTTGCTGTTGACCGACGCAGGCAAAAACGTCGTTAAAAACGCCTTTGCCAATGAGTATTGGAGCAATACCTGTGAACGCCTTCCTGCACAACAGCGCGAACGTATGGCACAAGACTTGTCACAGCTACTACTTGAATTGACGCAGCAACACAAAGTCCAAAGCTTTGGTGTTTGCCGAACATGCAAATATTTTACCTACGAAGACAGTCACTACACTTGCGGCCTAATGCAGGTTCAGTTAGCAGCTAGCGAAACTGCCAAACTTTGTCATGAACACTGCTTTGCCGACGACCAAATTAGCAGTAATTAAAACCAAAACTTACTACTGCCCCCTCTCGGGACACTACAAAGCGCCTATGGCACCATCGTAGTCTGGCTCATCGGCGATCTCGCCAACCAACTGCGAAAAGACAACCTTGTTATCGCCATCTAAAGACACTAGTGCACGTGCTGTGATGCCCGCTAACGGGCCATCTTGAATCAACACACCATAATCTTTAGCAAAATTACGTGAGCGCATCATCGACAGTGGCACAACATTATCGAGGCCTTCACCTTGGCAAAAACGTGACATGGCAAAAGGCAGGTCAGCAGACACCGTTAATACCACAACATCCTCGCGGCTCTTAGCAAATTCATCAAATTTTTTGGTGGAAAGCTGACAAACAGGCGTATCCAAGCTTGGCACAATACTGATTAACTTCTTCTTACCCATATACGTTGCCAGGTTAACGTCATTAAGGTCCTTATCAACCAAGTGAAAATCAGGGGCGGTACTACCCACAGTCGGTACATCACCGTTGGTGTGTATTTCGTTGCCTTTTAATGTAATGGTCGCCATGGTGTTCTCCTAACCAGATAAAAACCAGATACAGCACTGTAATACAGTACTGTCATAGCAGCAACCACCGATTAATCCGGTGCATAAACTACTGATTTACAAGATTGAATTGATAAATTACAAATTTTTGAATGTGTCACAACTTTCCATGGCGCCACTTGCCAAGCCTGTTTTAAACCATTTCACTCGTTGCGCTGAACTGCCATGGGTAAACGAATCCGGGCTAACATAGCCTTGCGACTGCTTCTGTAAGGTATCATCGCCAATGGCACTCGCCGCGGTAAGGCCTTCTTCTACATCACCGACCTCAAGTAATTGCCGCGTGTTATTGGCATGATGAGCCCAAACACCGGAGAAGCAATCGGCCTGCAATTCCTGTTGTACAGAAAGTTTATTGCCTTCAATCTCGCTAAGACTGTTACGAGCGGCATGCACTTTGCCAGATATACCTAATAAAGTTTGTATGTGGTGGCCAACTTCGTGAGCAATCACATAGGCCTGAGCAAAATCGCCGGGGGCATTAAGTTGATTTTTCAATTGATCAAAAAAAGCCAAATCAATATAGATCTGCTGATCACCAGGACAATAAAAAGGCCCAGTGGCAGATTGAGCCATGCCACACGCTGATTTTACAACACCACGAAACAAGACCAGGCGCGGTACTTTATAGGTCTTGCCCTGTTGACGAAATAAGGTTGTCCACGTTTCTTCTGTGTCGGCTAAAATAACTGAGACAAAATCCACCAGTTCTTTTTCTTCTGCAGTTTCTTGTACTAACCCAGAAGTAGCGGTAGAGCCACCTTGACCAGTGACAAGAGACAATACATTACCAAGGTTACCTGTTGCTAATAGAAAGCCACCAACACAAACTGCGGCAATGACTGTGCCTTTAATCCCTAAGAACTTAACTGCCAACGGCAACAGGCGTAATATTCCACCACCTCCTAAGCCGCCTATTCCAGTGGCTCGCGTACCACGCCGATCCTCGATGTTGCTACTTTTACGGTTGCCACGCCAACGCATAGTGATTCCTCTCGTTTAACCTAAATAAATCATTAGAGAATATACTCGAGTATGGTTAACGTTACGCGAACCAAATCAAATGAAGAGGCAAAAAATAATCAAGAGAGCTTGGCAGACTCTAATAATGTCTTCACAGTTACGCTATGCGCTTGTGCAAAACCACCGACAAAACGCAGCGATTGTGGATTTAACTGAAACAAAACAAAATCACCAAAACCAAATAACTGTTCTGACGCGGGTAGACGTTTTAAATACGTTTGCTTCACCGACTCATACGTTGCGCTATCACGTTCAATGGCTTTAACACCGCCACTGATACTAACCCGTACCAAGGTTTGTGGGTCACCCTCGCCTTTATCTGGTTCAGTAATGATTAAAGAAATTTTAGGCTGCTCTAACATGTGTCGGGTATGCTGCGATAATTTACTGATGTGAATATAAAAAGCGGAAAAATCCTCTGCGTAGGCATA
>CAYUKF010000075.1:0-8068 GCA_964445215.1 uncultured Thiotrichales bacterium | reverse complement strand
TCGTGACCACGGCGATACTTTGACCAATTTTCTAGGATATTTTCTAACGACATAAATAGAAACCCCTTTTATACGCGCCGTAACTGATCGGCAGTAATGGTAGCCACCAATTTGCGGCCAACCTGGGATTCGCTACCGCCCATTTTAACCAACTCTTCATTACGTCCCGTGCTTTTCACTGTGACTCGTGTTGCACATAGCGCCAATTCGCCAGTATGCGCATCGATTGCAGCCACAACCATTTTCAATGGATTAACACCGCGACCCGTGGCATAACGACCATATTCGCTATGACCCTGCCCCATTGGCACAGCAACAGCATCTTTGTTAATACCCTTGTGTAAATAAACTTGTGCTTTAACGCTACCTGCTGCACTACTCACCTCGACAAAGTCACCCTGCTTAATTCTGTATTGCAACGCCGTTGCTGGATGCATTTCCACCCAGGAGTTCCAAACGATCTTGGTAATCGCGTCAGGCGCTTCTTGCAACCAAGGCAGGTTAGCAAAACGACCATCACCAAGACGACTACTCGCTGCGGGAATAAGACGCAGCGGGAAATCTTTATCCCTCTCGTACGCAGGCAAAGCGAAAGTAACGCTATCTTCTGGCTCAACATTATCGGCCATCTCTTTTGCTTCATCATCACTAGCTGCATCTGCATCGTTAGCCGCTTCAGTAACCGGCGCTAATATTATTGCTGGCGCAGCCACTTTTAACATGCCTTGTTGCAAGCCGGCTTGCCAATAGGCTTCGTCGCTAACACCTTCTTTAGCCACGGCAGGCACAGCAGCAATCACGTTGCGTAGATAGCCGTAGTAATCGGCGAAAGGGCCATATTGTTCTGAGTTGTACAGCTTCATAATCGCCAGCAAGGCATCACCAAAGCTACGTGTCTCAACATACAATGGCTCCATCAGTGGCTGCTGCAAGCTAATGAATGGATCCGCGCCAGCGGGCTGATAGCTGGAAACATGAGTGCCCCATGATTCTAAATCAGAATGCAATGGCAGAATAATATCTGCCATTATCGTTGTTTCATCAATGAACTCGGCAAAGGCAATCTTGATCTTGACCGCATCAAGCGCTCCAGCCATATCAAGCTGTTCAGGCGCGGTATAAACGGGGTTGGTGCCAGCAATCAAAGCAATACTAATGTCACCGGCATGAGCAGCCTTGGCAAAAGCAGCCAGCTGCGCAGTGTCACCTTTTTTTGGTGCTAAAGCGGGATAAGGGAAGTCAGCTACTGCGATCACCGTCTTGCCAACGTTACCCAATAAGACATTCAACATCGCTGCAGCGGTGACCGCTTCGTAACCATGCTCATGTCCAGCAGCAGTGCCACCCGCAACCACTAGGCTTGGGCTACGCGTCGCAAGGAAACTTGCTGCCTTTTTAACCAAGTCTGCTGCAACACCGGTTTGCTCTTCAACCTTCTTCAAGCTGTATTGATCAAGTTGGCCAGCAATGGCTTTAGGCAAAGCCTTGCTGTCAGCACCGTGGCTGGCAACCAGCTCCGCGGCAATAGTCATGGCCAAAGCGCCTTCAGCACCAGGACGTACGGGCAGCCAGAGATCGGCGCTGCCACCGGTTACAGTCATTTTAGGCTCAGCTTGAATCAACACACCACGTGGCGCATCACGAAACTGGCCATACTGCACAGAATGATGTACCGGCGAGCCCCAAGTACTTAAGAAATCAGCGCCGAACGAAAGCACCACCTGCGCATCAGCAATTTTATATTGCACATTGGCGCTGCCATATATTTCAGCATTGACCTTGTCAACGATGGCATCGTTAAGGGTTTCGTGAGCGTAGTGACTGGCACCACCGACCGCTGCAGAAACGGCATCCATCAGCACACGCTGATGGCCGCTTACCGTGCCACTCAACCAGGCTATACGTGAACCATCGATGCCTGAATCGGGGCCAATGCTTGATTTAAGCGCAGCAAAGGCTTCAGCCCAACTGGCATCAATCAGCTTACCTTGCTGACGAATCTTAGGTTGTTTAAGACGATCTGGGTTGTAGTGTACCTGCAGTGCAGCCTGACCAATTTGACACAACGCACCCTGATTAACAGGCGACGCTGGATTGCCTTCCAGCTTCAGTACGCGACCTTCACGGACGCGACCAACGATACCGCAACCGGCATCACATTGTTGGCAAGTTGACGCATACCAAACACCAATACCCGGAATAACATACTCTTCCGGCATCAGGTAGGAAACTACCTCTTCCTCACCTTCTTCCAGCGTCACGGTGCTTGGCATATCGCAGGCAGCTAAGGCCACCGAGGCACCACTTAACCCAGTAATTTTCAGAAAGTCTCTACGTTTGACTTTATACATGCTCATTTAGCAATCGTCCTTTAGGGGGCGTTAACACACAAAAGGCCGCCCTACCGAGCCTGTTTTTTTGCTCAGCAAGGCAGCGCGAGCGCGGTGTAGTGGTTCTACACAAGCGAGTGCTAACGCCGCTGGGCAAAAAAACAGGCTCGACCCTTCGGGTTGCAGCTGAAAAAGAGCCATACTGCGTTGTTTGTCGTTCATTTGGCATCATCAAACTTCTCTCCTCACGCCTCGCCTAAAGCGCCTACTGTTGGTGCCTGGCGCTTTTTCAGCCGCAACAGGGCGGCCTTTTGTGTGTTAACGCCCCCAGGCTGGCCATCTACGCTTGGCGTCAGACACCGCGCTTATTTATGACACTTCCAACAATCGAACGGGCCGTCGTTGGCTTCGTGACATTCGCGACAAAAGCCCATAGTTAGCGACTTTACCTTACGTGCAACAGTCATCTCCTTGAGATCACCGTGACAAAAAGAACACACTTCGTCGGCACGCTCAACGTCCATACCTTCATTATCAAAGATAAAGCGCTTGAGATGCTTCTCATGGTTAAAATGCACAAAGTCTGGCAAATCATGCACTTTCTTCCACTTCGGCGATTCGCCTTTTTCCCAGTATTCAGTTAACTTCTTGATGCGCGGCTTATCTGTCGCAATAACAGTATGGCAACCCATGCATTTGCTGGTTGGCGGTATGCCAGCAACATTGCCGCGGCGGGCATAGGTATGGCAGTACATGCAGTTAATCTTGTTATCCCGCGCATGAACATCATGGGGGAAATCGATAGGTTGTTCGACGTGTTTGCCGTCGTAATCGCCCTTGGGCGGAACGGCATTAGGCACTTCTGCATAAGCGCTGCCAACAAAAAACAGCAGCAAGCACAGCACAGCGAATGCCAAATTGAAACGCGGTGCAAGGGAGGACAAAACCGAGCTTCGGGGTGCTACGTGCCCTCGGGGTGCAATATTGCTATTACCCTGTGTCCGACTGCTTGGTGACGCCTTCCCAGGAATCAGTCCATACATCATAAACGTTACCTCAAATTCTCACGCAGGTGATGCGAGTATTATCTAACAAATTCAGAAAATGCAGACCTACAGAGGAAGAGACTAAGCCACGCCGAGCAGCCATTCGCCCGGAAAAAATATTGTCTAACGCCGCTGTTAAGCAGAGCCAACTGCATACAACAGTCACTATTAGTAACAACATTTTGGCTTAAACCAAATAAAGCCTGCCCCCACGCCGGTATCTTGCCACCAGCATTTCTGATATGCGCGTTCACTGAACTCCGAAGCTAAAGGCAGCGGCCTTCGCAGCGATGATAGAGGGCGGCATCCTAGACTAATTCAGCCTGGGCTGTCAATCTTAACTCAGCATGAACAACGATCTCTTAACACATCAAGCTGGGCTTAAATACACCGAAAAATAATCCGTGATTTTTCACAAAGCCGCGGAAGATATTGTTTCTCAAACAAAATCACTGGGACACAATGCGCTTGCGCCATAAAAAAGCGTCTCATTAAATCGGATTATCAATGTCTATAAATTCATGATCGAGGCTAAACTGCTTTGCTAAATGTCGTCCCAAGGCTTGGACACCATAACGCTCGGTAGCATGGTGACCCGCCGCCAGATAATGGATGCCCAACTCTTTTGCAGCATGAAATGTGCGTTCTGATGCCTCGCCGCTGAGATAAACATCGGCGTCCGCCGCTGCGGCCAGTTCAATATAATCTTGCGCAGCGCCGGTACACCAGGCGACACGCGTCAGCGGCCTATCGTGCCCCATAATTAACAAGGGTTGGCGGCCTAACGTGGCACCAACATGCTCGGTAAAATCAGTAATACTCCTTACAGATTTCGGCAATTGCGCACAACGCACCAGCTCTGGATTGCTAGCCGGCCCAATGGCTGTGCCAAAATTAAGGCCTAGTCGCTGGGCGAGTTGGGCATTATTGCCCAGTTCTGGGTGTATATCCAGCGGCAAATGATAGGCGTAGAGACTGATATCAGCGCCAATCAATGCTTTGATACGACGATATTTTTGGCCGACAATACAAGGGCTTTCGCCTTTCCAAAAATAGCCATGATGCACCAACAAAGCATCGGCATTAGCGGCTATGGCGGCATCAATCAAGGCCTGGCTTGCCGTCACACCACTGACGATTTTTTGAATTTCTCGCTTGCCAGCAAGCTGCAAGCCGTTAGGGCAATAATCACGCTGCACCGAAACAGTCAGTAATTCACTGCAATAGCTTGCCAATTGCTCTCGTTCTACCATGAACTCGTCCTTTTATGTTATATCATTCACACATCATTTTGTCTTTAACGACACACTTGTATCTATGCGTAAATTTCTACTCTATCTCGCCCAAGGCGCGTTTATCGGCCTTATTGTGGCATTCATCTATTTATTACTGTTTCAGCCCCATGTCTTTGAACGCAAAGTCATCACACTGAGCCAGGAGGCAAAGCCCACTATTGGCCAATTTGAACAACGTCATGGCGCTATCGGTGGTCCGGTATCTTACGCCAACGCCGTTGACTTAGCCGCCCCTGCCGTCGTCAATATCCACACCACTAAAATCATACGTCAACGGCGCAATCCGATGTTGGACGATCCTTTCTTTCGCCGTTTTTTTGGTGACAAATTCAATTCACGACCACGGCAACGTGCTGAAAGCAGTTTAGGCTCAGGCGTTATTGTCAGCTCAGAGGGCTATGTACTGACCAATAACCATGTGATCGAGGGTGCTGATGAAATTGTCGTCGCTTTGGCCGATGGCCGCAGCTCTAAAGCGACGGTGGTAGGCACTGACCCAGATACCGACCTTGCGGCACTGAAGATTCATATCGATAATTTGCCGGTGATTACTGTCGGCCAGTCTGACTTGCTTGCCGTCGGTGATGTAGTGCTGGCCATAGGTAACCCATTTGGCGTTGGCCAAACGGTCACTATGGGCATTGTCAGCGCCACAGGACGCAGCGGACTCAACATCACCACCTTTGAGAATTTTATTCAAACCGATGCAGCCATTAACCCGGGCAACTCGGGCGGCGCGCTCATTAATGCCTTTGGCCAGCTCGTGGGCGTCAATACGGCAATATTCTCCAAGAGCGGTGGCTCTCAGGGAATTGGCTTTGCCATCCCTACCAGTGTGGCGATAACGGTATTGGAACAACTGATTGCCACCGGCCATGCGATACGTGGCTGGCTTGGCATCGAAGTTCAGGACATCACGCCACGTCTAGCCCAATCATTCCGCCTTGATAGCCCTAACGGTATTCTTGTCGCAGGCGTATTAGAAAACGGCCCAGCTCACCGTGCAGGCTTTCGCTCAGGGGATATTATTGCCGGCATAGTAGGAATTGATTTTTCTAATGGTCGCGAGATGATGAATCAAATCGCACAAACAGCACCAGGCGAAAAACTCATTATCGAGCTAATCCGTGATCGCCAGGCCATACAGTTAGAGACCGTTATAGGGCAACGACCACAGCGCAACTAGCGCGCCCTCGATCCCTGGCAAGAAATGCGGGCTAAGACCTATTTCTGGCCATCACCATCACTTTGCTCGGCGGTTTCATCTTCAGCCAGTTCTTCTTCAGGCTTGATTGACGTAAAATATTTAGACAAAACAAGGCCAACCTCAAACAATAGCCACATAGGGATCGCTAATAGCGTTTGCGAGATAATATCGGGTGGCGTCAACAGCATACCGAAAACGAATGCTCCAACAAAAACGTAAGGGCGCTTTTCACGCAGGCTATCGGCTGTGATCATGCCTGTCTTGATGACAAGAATGGTGGCAATGGGTACTTCAAAGGCGATACCAAAAGCAAAAAATATTTTGATGACAAAACTAAGATACGAGTTGATATCCGGCATTACGGACACACCCTCTGGCGCGGTACCTTGTAAAAAAGCAAAAACCAGAGGGAATACAACGAAATAGGCGAACGCCATGCCGAGATAAAATAGCAAGGTGCTTGATAACACCAGCGGAAAAGCCAATTTCTTTTCATGCTTATAAAGCCCAGGGGATATAAAAGCCCAGGCGTGATAAAGCAATACTGGCACACCAATAAATATGGCTAACACCAGCGTCATTTTCAGTGGCGTTAAGAAAGGATCGATAACACCAATCGAAATCATCTTGGCGTCTTGCGGCATTTGCGCTAGCAATGGTTCAGCCAAAACACCATAGAGATCATTGGAAAAGGGCAATAAGCAAACAAATATGACAAGAATAGTAATGACCGCTCTGACCAGACGATCACGCACCTCCTTCAAATGCTCCATGAAAGGTGATTCTTGCTCTGGTGGGAAATTCTTTGTGGTCATAAGAAATCTAAGAGTTTACTTTATGCAAGCGCAACAAACAGACCGCTAGCTTGATGAAGTCTTGTTATTAGTAGACACAGAACTACTTGTGCCACTATCAACCGGTATAGAATCCTTAAGTTGATTAACGGTATCGTGTAATTCAGCCAGCCCCTCTTGGTCTGAAGCAAGATTCTTTAGCTCTTCGGCCTTATCCATCTCGCTTTTGATTTCTTGTTTGACACTGGCAGCAACCTTCCTCGCTTTGCCAACCCATTGCCCAACATTACGTATCAGACCAGCGAATTTGTCCGGACCAACGACAATCAAAGCAATGGCAGCGACAACCAGAATTTCCCAAGAACTGATATCAAACATGTTGGAGCCTGTTAGACTTTATCTTTTTCCGCCGAAACATTTTTCTCGGCGACACTTTTCTCAGAGACCTCACCTTCAATCACATCATCGGCATCCGCTTTTTCAAGCTTGGCGTCAACGCCTGCTTCACCATCTTTTATGGCGCTCTTAAAACCTTTAACTGCACTACCTAAATCACCACCGACATTACGTAAACGTTTTGCGCCAAACAAAAGCAGCACAATCACTAATATAATCAATAACTGCCAAACACCGATACCACCCATGATTTCTCTCCAACAACCTGTTTTTTTTAGTTAATCACCGCTCGCTATTTTCCAGCGCGCGACACCTTTTCTTCAATACCAGAAGCACCAAAACGTCGCACCAACTCGTCGGTCACTGCCGACACTGGTATACCTTTATGAACCAGTAAAATCAAGGCGTGAAACCATAAATCTGCCATTTCATGGACTACCTGCTCGCGCGTTTCGCTCTGACTGGCAATGATCACTTCAACGGCTTCTTCACCCAACTTCTTTAAAATCTTGTTCTGCCCTGCCTGGTAGAGACTAGCAACATAAGACGTATCAGCATCGGCTGTTTTACGGCCTTCTAGCACTTTTTCCAGCTTGGTGAGGATATCACTCATCGTAACAAATCACGCCTAATCAGCCTCATAATGGCCGCTTTTATAATGGTTTTCAACCAAAGTTTATGTAGAAAACCGTCCATTTAAATAACCGATAATTAGCAAGATTGGGGCTTAGAGACGAACTTCAATACCCGCAGCAGCCATAAATTGCTTGGCTTCACCGATACTGTGCTCGCCGTAATGAAAAATGCTTGCTGCCAGTACCGCATCTGCGTGGCCCAGCTCAACACCATCAACCAAATGTGACAATGAACCAACACCGCCTGAGGCAATCACAGGTATCACAATGGCGTCACTCACCGCGCGGGTCAGGTCGAGATCAAAACCGGCTTTAGTGCCGTCACGATCCATACTGGTCAGGAGGATTTCACCTGCGCCGTATTT
>CAYUKF010000074.1:0-8126 GCA_964445215.1 uncultured Thiotrichales bacterium | reverse complement strand
ACAACTCGGAAAACCAGGTAATCATACTGCTGCAATTGAACAATTGAGCAAATTATCAGCAAAAACTGTGTATTTTCACACCTCACTATGCCTATTAAACAGTGCTTCTGGCAAAGCCCAGCAATCTGTAGAAACAGTAAAAGTCCAATTTAAGCCACTATCAGCAGCCAAAATTGATGCCTATTTACGTGCCGAGCAACCCTATGATTGCGCAGGCGCCTTCAAATCAGAAGGACTAGGCACCATATTATTAGAAAGCATCGAATCGCAAGACCCCAGCACATTGATCGGCCTGCCACTTATTCGCCTCTGCCAATTCTTAGAAAATGAAGAAATTGAATTGATTTAACCACCAAAAATAAAAACCATTAAATTAATAATTCCGCTTAGTTAAATCTAATTGTCAAACCATAAACCCTCAACACGCCCGAACTCTTAGGTGTTATTACAGCGCCTCCCCCAAATTGAGTAGCAAATTGATTTATAGTGTTGTTTTTGGTTGAGCTGGAAAACTATTTCCGCGGAAACAAACCAACCTAAATAAGAACATGATGAGCACAAACAATCACCGATAAAATAGATACCATCGGTGACTCAACAATAAATTGCGTTTTTCAGTACAGCCAAGTAGGGACTGATCGATAACATGGGTAACAGAAAAACAAGTTGGCCATCCATCGCAGTACGGGCGAGTTTATTCACTCTCATTTGGTCGGTGCTTGGCGGCGGCGCTACAGCATCCTGGTGGATGGGTATACCAGCGGTACTGCTTGCCGTTATCGTCAGTGTCGCGTTAATTCCACCTACACCTTTGATTTGGTCTGAAATTCTACGATTCGTGCCCTTTTTCTTTCAGCGCTCCCTACTCGGCGGCACAGACGTAGCCTGGCGTGCCTTCCATCCGCGCATGCCCATCGCTCCGGATCTTATTGAATATCCACTGCAACTACAGCCAGGATTGCCTCAAGCATTTATGGTCAACACGGTGAGCCTGCTGCCAGGCACACTTAGTGCCGTGCTTGAGCATAATGTGTTAAAAGTACATGTACTGGACAGACAAAAAAATGTTGTGGCAGAACTCAAAGCATTAGAACAAATTGTGGCAAGGATGTTCGATACATCCCTGAATGTTTCTTGAGGAGTTGAATGAAATGAAAAGATTCAAAAATATTCTTTGCGTAGTGGAAACCGAAAAGGCATGCAAGCCTGCCCTCGAACGTGCTGTTGCACTGGCAGAGAATAACCAGGCTAGCTTAACAGTCATCGACGTGATTGAACGTGTCACCGCCGGCACCCATATGTCAGACGGGGCAAATATTACTGCCAACCTGCAAACCACAATGGAAAATACCCATGAGAAAAACTTGAATGCATTGGTTGACCCTTACCGCACACGCATCGAGATTAAAACCAAAATATTAACAGGTGTACCTTTCTTGGAAACCGTCCGCGAGGTACTACGCAACGAGCGTGACCTAGTGATCAAAATACCCGAAGCTCGCGATTGGCTGGATCGCTTATTCGGTAGCAACGATATGCATCTGTTACGCAAATGCCCGTGCCCGGTATGGCTCATCAAGCCGCAAACACTAAAATCCTATCGACGTATCCTGGCTGCGGTTGATGTAGACGATGGCTATCCGCTGGCAGAACTAGAAGCACGAAGGATATTAAATCAGCAAATTGTTGAAATGGCCAGTTCTGTAGCATTGTCCGATTTTGCTGAGCTACACGTTGCGCATGCCTGGAACATTTTTGGCGAAAGCGCTATGAGTGGTGGCTTTATACAAGCACCAGAAGATAAAATTAATACTTACGTCGAACAAGCAATGCAACTGCACAAAACCAATCTGGATACGCTGATGCATAAGGTAACCCACGATTTAGGACAGGACGTCCTCGATTATCTCAAACCACAAACGCATTTGGTCAAGGGTGGCGCGCGTAAAGAAATACCTGCATTGGCAAAACGAATAGAGGCTGATCTCGTCGTAATGGGAACAGTGGCTCGCACTGGTATTCCCGGCTTCATTATGGGTAATACCGCAGAAACGATTTTGAATCAACTCGATTGTTCCGTACTCGCTATTAAACCACCTGGCTTTGTAACACCTATTACGCAATCAAACTAAACACGCATGCAATTCCTCTAGCTTGCATTAGCACTGTTTCTGCTGCTCAACCTCGGCGCTGGCATGTGGCGTGTGCTGCGTGCCCGACTGCTGCCGATCGCATGTTGGCTGCGCAATTATTCGGCACCACTGCGGTGGCCATATTATTATATGCTGGCGCAAGCAAATACAAACGCGACCCTGCGCGATGTGATACTAGTATTTGCCCTGTTAGCTGCAATGATAGCAGTGGCTTTTGTACGACGCGCCTGGTCGAACCAGGAGGCAAACCATAAACCCAAGTGATTACCTCTCCGTTGCACTGCTGATCGCCGGAGCTGTCTTCTTTCTGGCCGGCACTCTGGGTCTGTTACGTTTTCCCGATGTTTATACCCGCCTTTATGCCTTGACCAAGGCTGACAATGTAGGGTTAGGCCTGATGGTGACAGGGCTCGCCGTGCAAGCAGAATCCTGGTCTGTGGTGGGTAAGCTACTGCTGGTGAGCTTGTTTGTCTTTTTCGATTAAAGCGTAAGCTGAGTGGTTATGAATCGACTCGAAGTTTTCTGAGGCAACGGTATAGGCCAATACACGATCATCTTCGTTAAGACGCATGGCAATATCGCGCACTATGTCTTCAACAAATTTCGGGTTGTCATAGGCGCGTTCAGTAACATATTTTTCATCGGGGCGTTTAAGTAAACCATAGAGCTCGCACGATGCTTCAGACTCAACATAATCAATGAGTTCTTCAATCCAGATAAAACCATCAGCTTTGACATTAACCGTCACATGTGACCGTTGATTATGCGCGCCATAGTCAGAGATTTTTTTTGAACATGGACACAGGCTGGTGACTGGTACGACGACTTCGACCCATAATTCTGTCTTGCCCTGGTGGCTTGATCCGGTGAATTTTACTTCGTAATCAAGCAGGCTTTTTACGCCGGAGACGGGGGCGGTTTTTTCAACGAAGTAAGGAAAGCGCATTTCAACATGACCCGATTCAGCATCAAGACGTTCGGTCATTTCACTGATGATGTCACGGAATGAGGCAACAGAAATTTCACGTTCATGTTCGTTTAGTACTTCAACAAAACGTGACATGTGTGTGCCTTTAAAATTATGAGGTAAGTGTACGTACATATTAAAATTTGCCACGACATGTTGTTCTCCACCGGTACGGTCTTGAATACGTACGGGATGGCGAATGTCTTTGATACCCACTTTATTAATGTCAATACGCCGCGTATCAGGCGTAGCCTGAACATCAGCGATAGGGTCTACGCTACTACTTTCTGTGTCGAGAACCATGTTAGAGCTTCCTGTCGGCATATATATGAAGGGGGAATACCTGAGCAACACGTCAGGTTTTTAACTAAGTAGATTTCACCTTAGCCTTCACTTTGACACTATTATAGGCCATAAATTC
This sequence comes from uncultured Thiotrichales bacterium, assembly GCA_964445215.1. Lineage (GTDB taxonomy): Bacteria > Pseudomonadota > Gammaproteobacteria. The sequence continues at coordinate 4,585 of CAYUKF010000074.1, read as the reverse complement.
AGTGATTTGTTTGTCAATTCCATCACGATCAAGGCCATATTGTTGTAATAATTCTGCTTGGCTGCCGTGTTCGACAAAATAATTTGGTAAACCAATATTCAATATATGGGGTGTCAAGTGGTGAGATGCAAGGACTTCATTGATACCGCTACCGGCGCCGCCGGCAATAACGTTTTCTTCAATAGTGACTATGGTGTGATGCTGTAGAGCGATGTCAATGATTAAGGCTTCATCGAGTGGTTTAATAAAACGCATATTGACTACGGTTGCGTCGAGTTTTTCACCCACCTGCAACGCTGTGTCGAGCAGGGTGCCAAATGAAAGAATAGCAATGTCTTTACCTTGGCGCCGTACTTCGGCTTTGCCGATAGGCAATGCTTGCATTTCGGTTTGTATTGCTGCGCCGATGCCACTACCACGTGGATAGCGTACGCTGGCAGGGCCATTATGTTGAAAACCGGTATAGAGCATTTGCCGACACTCGTTTTCATCAGCGGGTGCCATAATCATCATGTTAGGCACGCAACGTAGAAAGCTGATGTCCAAATTGCCAGTATGTGTGGCGCCATCGGCGCCGACTAATCCGGCACGATCAATGGCAAATAAGACGGGCAGGTTTTGTAGTGCGACATCGTGTACCAGTTGATCATAGGCACGTTGTAAAAATGAAGAATAAATGGCGACCACAGGCTTTAAGCCATCACATGCCATACCGGCAGCCATGGTAACGCTGTGTTGCTCAGCGATACCGACATCAAAATAGCGTTTTGGAAAGCGTTTTGAGAATTCAACCAGGCCAGAGCCGCTGCACATGGCAGGGGTAATAGCGATGAGTTGCTGATCTTGTTCTGCCATATCGCAAACCCAGTCACTGAAGATATCGGTATACGATTTTTTCTTTACGCCACTACTGACAATGCTTGACTTGCCGGTAGCGCGGTTAAAAGGTGAAACACCGTGATAACTGGTGGGGTTCTTTTCAGCGAGCTCAAAGCCTTTACCTTTTTGTGTGACGATGTGTAAAAACTGAGGGCCTTTCATTGTGCGCATATTATTTAATGTTCGAACTAGCACATCAAGGTCGTGGCCATCGATGGGGCCGATATAATTAAAACCCAGTTCTTCGAATAACGTACCGGGAATGACCATGCCTTTAAAGTGTTCCTCAGCGCGACGCGCCAATTCCCATACCGGGGGTACGCGGCCTAACAATTTTTTACTTCCTTCTTTTGCGCTTGAGTAAAGTTTCCCCGAGAGTATGCGCGCCAGATGGTTTGACATGCCGCCGACATTGGCTGAGATCGACATCTCATTGTCATTGAGAATAACAAGAAGGTTGGTGTCAAGATCGCCCGCGTGATTTAGCGCTTCAAAAGCCATGCCTGCGGTCATCGCGCCATCACCAATAACGGCGACAGTTTTTCTGCCTTGCTGTTCGTGTTGTGCGGCAATGGCCATACCTACGGCGGCACTGATTGAGGTGCTCGAATGACCCACACCAAAGGTGTCGTAATCGCTCTCGCTACGCTTGGGAAAGCCAGAAAGACCACCGTGTTGGCGCATGCTGGACATGCGTTCACGACGGCCAGTAAGAATCTTATGAGGATAGCTCTGATGGCCGGTATCCCATACCAGACGATCAAAGGGTGTGTTATAGACATAGTGTAGTGCGACGGTCAGCTCGACGGTGCCTAAGCCTGCGGCGAAATGGCCGCCCGTTGCGGCGACAGAATCGATTAAGAAGTTTCTTAGTTCATCGGTAAGTTGGGGTAGTTCTGCACGCGTAAACTGGCGTAAATCTTCAGGTTTATTAACGCTTTCAAGCAGTGGGTAAGCGGCGGAATTGGGTGAGCGATCTGACATATTACTGCTTGATAGAACCTGATGTCGACATGTTGTATTGCCGCTATTATAGCACCCCTTAAAGTGGCTCAGGTACTGTGCTTGCTAATCAGTGGCAGCGTTGCACGATATAGCTAGAAAGCCAGCGTAATGGATCAACACTGTCGCCTAATGGCGCTAATGCGTCAAGAGCCTGGTTGTGCATTTGTTGGGCCATGTCTCGAGCACCCTTGAGACCCAATAACGATGGGTAGGTTGGCTTATCTTGCTCTTGATCAGAACCCTGGGGCTTGCCAAGGGTTTTGGTGTCCGACTCAATATCGAGCAGGTCATCACGTATTTGAAAGGCTAGCCCAACGCATTGCGCATATTTTTTCAGCTGTGTCATGGTTGTTTCATCACAATTAGCAGCAAGAGCGCCAACGACAACACTGGCCTCAATTAGGGCGCCAGTTTTGAGTCGATGCATTTGTTCTAATTGCTCGACGGTGAGGCGTTTACCTACTGCAGCTAAGTCTATGGCTTGGCCGCCGGCCATTCCGGTAGAACCTGAGGCACTAGAAATGGTCGCGATCATTTTAAGGCGTGATAGTGCTTGTTCATGGCTCAAGCTACCATGAGATAAAATTTCGATTGCAAAACACTGCAGGGCATCGCCAGCTAGTAGCGCCATGGCATCGCCATAGACTTTGTGGCAGGTCGGGCGACCACGACGCAGATCATCATCGTCCATTACCGGTAAATCATCGTGCACCAGCGAATAGCAGTGGATTAGTTCTACTGCGCAGGCAGCGGCATCGACCTCTGCCAGATCAGCACCTAGGCATTGGGCAGTGGTATAGACCAAAACGGGGCGAATACGCTTGCCGCCGCCAAGTACAGCGTAGTGCATGGCATTATGCAGTTGTGTTGGAGTGAGTTTTATTGAAGGTAGGAACTGGGTCAGGGCAGCATCAACGCGTTTTTGATAGCGGCGCATTAGCTCATTAAGTGGTTTCAGCGTTATTGTCCTCGTCGCTATCAGCAAATGCTTCAAGTACGCTATCACCATTTTTCTCAACGAGTTGCTGCACGCGTTGTTCTGCTTTTTTGAGTGATTCCTGACAGCTACGTGTTAGCTTGATTCCGCGCTCAAACAGTTCGAGCGACTGCTCAAGGCTGGTATCACCTTGTTCCATCTGCTCAACTAGGGTCTCTAGTTCATTAAGCGATTGCTCAAAATCAGGGCTTGTTGATTTCTTACGTGGCAAACTGAGTGCTCCTCCGTTATTATTGCGGCCGCGCTTACGGTAGCGTAAGCCATCGCGTTGGTCAATGTGCCCTCTCAAGGGAGGGTAAAGGCAGTCTTAGGATGCCGTATTCTTGGCTTGAGTGCTAGGGGGCGTTCTCAATCAATAAGGCCGCCCTGTTGTACCTGAAAAAGCGCCAAGCAAGGCGTGAGGAGAGAAGTTTAGTGGTGCTAAATGAACGACGAACAACGCAGCCTGGCGCTTTTTCAGGTACAACCCAAAGGGCTGAGCCTGTTTTTCTGCCCAGCGGCGTTATCACTCGCTTATGTAGCACCACTACACTACGCTTGTTCTGCCTTGCAGGGCAAAAAAACAGGCTCAGCAGGACGGCCTTATTGATTGAGAACGCCCCCTAGCCTTGTTAGGCCAAGGTAGCAAGCGCGTACAATCTTAAAGTGTGGAGAGGTGGCCGAGTGGCTGAAGGCGCACGCCTGGAAAGCGTGTATACGTTAATCCGTATCGAGGGTTCGAATCCCTCTCTCTCCGCCAGAATTCCAAAATGAGTGATATGCTTGTTTTTATAGCTGGTTTAAGTCACATTCGAATCTTCGGTGTAATAGACAAGTAAGGTTTGACTGCAGCATCGTTAGATGCGAGAGAATAGCCGTAGGCTGACTCGCAGGGTGGGCGCGTAGTGCGAATAATCCCCATCTCTCCGTCAGCTCATTATTTTAAAGAGTCCGGTAAGTACATCGACATAACAATCGAAGCTCAATGGTAAGGCGCCGTGTAGAACTCTGTGGCGTGAATTTGGTCATTATATGCGTGAGTATGTGATGATGACTGTAGAATAGGGTCGATAGTGATACCGTCAGCGGAAAAACGCTAGTGTTCTATTGCTCTGTTGGCTATCGTTCATCAAAGCTTAGCCAACGGGTACAAGGTGCGCTCCAGGCAAAAGGTGCCATACAGTCCTATAATATGAGAGGCGGAATTTTTGCCTGGCACAATGAGTTACGACCACTTGAAAATGCACAAAGCGAGACACAAGTAATTCATCCGTATAATCGTCGCTGGGGTGAGTTTGTTAATAGAAAGTCATTAACCCGTTATTCACTACCCTAAATTTCTAACCTAATCATTCAAGGAGCACAATACTATGCGCTATATTCTTCTTATTACAATTATATTGATGGCCACAGCGTGTACTGTAGATCAATCAGATACAGCATCTTCTAATGGCAGCGCAACGACGCTTACACAACAAAATGAGACGGGTATGTGGCGTGTACAGCACGTCAAAGTGCCTGCAGCGCAACGCTTGATCGCAAATCAGCCGGATATTATTGTGCTCGATGTGAGAACGTCAAAAGAATATAGCGCAGGACATATTTCTGGCAGCAAACATATCGATTTTTACCAAGAAGATTTTGCTGATAAATTGTCTCAACTTGACAAATCGGCAGTGTATTTATTGCACTGTAAGTCAGGCGGGCGCAGCTCAAAAGCGCTTA